>CAMGPO010000202.1 GCA_946060825.1 uncultured Clostridia bacterium
AGGTCGCGGCATAATCGCCGCAGCTCACCAGAATATTGGCAGTGCCCTCCGCAACGGCGGTCACCTTACCGGTGCCATCCACAATGGCGATGGAGGGATCGGCACTGACCCAGTTGACCTTTTCCGTGCAGTCAGCGGGAGACAGCGTCGCCGTCAGGGTCTCGCTGGCGCCCTCGGCGGTCAGGGTCAGGGTGTTGGCAGACAGAGTCACGCCGGTGCAGTCCACGTTCTGCTCCTGAACAACGGGCAGTTCCGGGGTCTCCTGCTCCTGCTCCGGTTCGGCCTTGTCAAAGAGGCCGAAGTGCTTGGCGGCAAAGAACGCCGCGACGAGCAGTGCGGCAACGAGCACGACGATCAGCACCGTCGAGCCAGTCTTGCTCTTCTGTTTCCGCTCCCGGGGTCGGCGGAGCGGACGGGGCTCGTCTTCCTCGTCCTCGTCATCTTCATCTTCGTCATCCCCGTCCTGATTATCACCGCTCTGCTTCCAGACGGGCATCGCCGCAGCTGCGGCCTTTTTCGGCTCTTCCGAAACCGGCTCATTCTCCGGCACATCCGCGGGCGTCTCCGCGTCTGCCTGTCTGGCGCCGTTGATCTCGGCGATGATATCCTCCCAGTTGTAAGCGCCGGTATCCTTGCTGACCGGATCCTCCGGCGCTGCCGGAGCAGCAGGCTCTGCGGGCGCAGCCACCGTTTCTGCGGCGGCCGCTTCGTCCGTTACCTCAAAATCGTCGTCCAGAAACGAAAAGTCTCCGCTGATATTGGGCAGATTGCTGGCACCGCAGACCGGGCATTTTGCGACCTCAGCCGAATACTTGGTGCCGCAGTGTTTGCAGGTGATTTGATCCATCTATGGTTCCTCCTTTTCAGAGAGCTGGTATTTATTACAATTTGTAACTAGCATTCTAGCACATTTCTTTTCAAATGTCTATGACAATCTGGGAATCTTATTGCAATTTCAGAAAAAATCCAATAGAATAAGAACGAATCAATCATTACACTTCTGTAATCTTTGGAAGGAAGCGTTTTCATATGCCTGAACTGAACATGGTCTCTCCCCTGCTGGACGGCATGACAGCGGAGCGCGAGCTGTCCTCCCATGACGGCGTCAGCGTCTACCGTGTCCTCCATACCGCCTCCGGTACTCACTGCATTGTCAAGCACATCTCGATCCCGGAAACAAAGGCCAACACCGACGCCCTGATGCTGACAGGCGCCGTTAAAAGTCTGGAGGAGGCCCACGACTACTATCAGTCTGTGGTCAACCGGTACCGCGCTGAGCTCTCTGCCTCCCGCACCCTGATGGCCTCGCCCTACATCTGTACCTATGCCCGGTTCCAGGTGGTGCCAAAGCGGGATCAACCCGGTTTTGACATCTACCTGCTGGCCCCCTGCCGTATGTCCCTGCGCGCCTATCTGGAGCAGAACGCCATCACCCAGAAAAAAGCCGTTCAGCTCGGCATCGACCTCTGCCGCGCCCTGCAGGCCCTGCGCGAGAACGGCTACCTCTATCTGAATCTCAAGCCGGAGAATGTATTCCTGGAAAACGGAAAGTTCTGCATCGGCGACTTTGGCCTGACGCCGCTGGCTGACCTGCGCTATGCGGCCATGCCCAGCCGTTTTCTCAGCAGCTTCACCGCCCCGGAGGCCTGCGGGGTCACTGGTGATCTGAACGAAACCACCGACCTCTACGCCGTCGGCCTTCTGCTCTATTACATCTATAACGGCAACCACGTCCCCTTTGAGGAGGCCGGCACCACCGACAAGACAGCCGACAGCCGCCGCATCTCCGGCGAGTCGCTGCCCGCGCCCCTCTACGCGGACTATGAGATGGACGCCATCATCCGCCGGGCCTGTGCCTTTGATCCGGATGAGCGCTACCAGCTGCCGGAGGAGCTGCTGGACGCCCTGCAGTCCTATGCGGACCGCAACAATCTGACCGATGAATACATTGTCCCGCCCCTGGTCATTGACGATATGCCTCTGGATCTGGAAGAACCGGAGGACGAGGCGGCGCCCATCACCTTTACCGACGTCGACGCCCTCCCGGAGGACTTCAAGGAGAGCTTCACGCCCGCCCAGGAGCAGGAAGAAGATGCGGCAGTCCGGCGAAAGAAGAAGCTTCCTGTGTGGATTCCCATTGTGCTCGGCGTTGTTCTCCTGGCCGGTGCAGCCCTCAGCTACTTCTATTTCGTCTATTCCGCCATTACTGTGAACAAGATCTCCATCATCGACAAGGGAACCGATTATCTGACCATCTCGATGAGCGCTTCAGATCTCGACAGCCTGATGGTCTCCTGCACGCCCGATGGAGGATCCGCCGTGGCGAATTACTACGGCGCTGAGACCATCACCTTCTCCAACCTGCAGCCTGGAACGCTCTATCACATCGCCGTGGATGCGGCGGATTGGCACTATGTCAAGGGCGTGCTCGGCGGAACCACCGTCACGGCATCGTTCACAGAGGTTCTCTCGTTCACCGTTGAGGACCAGGCGGACGGCACCGGCCTGGCAAGTTTCCAGGTCAGCGGGCCGGAGCCGGAGAGCTGGACGCTGCGCTGCACCAACGATGCCGGCGATGTTCATACCTTCCAGGCCAGCGACCACGCCTGCCTGCTTCAGGGACTGCTGCCAAACTGCGAATATATTCTGACCCTTGAGGCCGGGACCGGTTACTACCTGAGCGGAGCCTATCAGATTTTCTATTCCTTTACGGTCCCCATTGCGGGCAGCGATCTGACCGCAGCGGAAATCACCTCTGATTCGATCACCGTCACCTGGAAATCTGACAGCGACCTCGCGACCCAGTGGACTGCCGTCTGCTCTGGCGACAACGGCTACGCCAGCACCCTGCTCACGGACGAATGCTCCGTCACCTTTGAGGGCACGTCGGTCGGCGCCGAGTACACCATCGCCGTCTCCAATGCCACCATGACCACGCCCCTGCTGCTGACCGTCCGCAGCACCGCCTGCCAGCTCACGGACTTCACTGCTGTGGCCGACGGCACCTCGGTCCACCTCGCCTGGACGGCTGCCGGTGATGTTCCGGCTTCCTGGATTCTCACCTACGGTCCCGAAACGGCCGTCGATTTCACCGTCGTGGAGATTACCGGTTCCAGCGCCGATCTGGAGAATCTGATTCCCGACGCCAACTACGTCTTTACCCTGACCGATGCCGAGGGCAACGAGCTTGGCGGCACGCCCATGGTTACCGCCCGGACCGGAAAAACAGAGCTCTATGAGGATCATGACTTCGGCAGCATCTTCATCGGCCTCTACGAGAAGCAGAGCGAGAACTGGTCCGTCGATACCCTGGGCGAGGTCAAAGAGACCTTCGCCGCCGGCACGCCGATCATCTGCGTGATTGAGCCGGAGGCCGAGCCCCAGCATCAGGAGGAACCGGAGACCATATCCGTCCGCCTGGTCATCCGGAACAGCAGCGGAAAACCCGTCGCCAGCTCTGAAATCGAAGACTACAACTGGAACGAGATGTGGCCCGGCAAGCGCTTCGCCGCCGCCATCGACACGGTGCCGAGCGAGGCTGGTTCCTACAAGCTGGAGCTCTACTTCAACAATCAGCTTCTCCGCTCTGCGGAATTCACCATGGAATAACAAAAACCGCCTGTCGGAATCTGAACTGCACCCCATTTGTTAGACAGTGTGATATACTATCTAACGAATGGGGTGT
>CAMGPO010000203.1 GCA_946060825.1 uncultured Clostridia bacterium
GGGGCCGCACCCGGGGATGCCGGGGATGTTGTCCGCCGTGTCCCCCAGGAGGGCCGGCAGCCGGACGGTCTACCAGTACCTCAAGCTGTTTGTGAAGCTGGGCTTCAATGTCAAATTCATCGGCGACAACTTCGGCCGCGCGGAGCCGTATACCACTGCCCTGCAGCAGATGGGCGTCGAGGTGCTCTACGGGGCGGAGTATGCCCAGCGGTGGAAGAACTGGGTGCGGGACAACGCCGAACACATCGACTATGTGTTCCTGAACCGGCCCCACATCGCGCCGAAGTATCTCGACTTCCTGCGGAAAAACACCCACGCCCGCATTATGTACTACGGCCACGATCTCGCCTTCCTGCGGGAAATGCGGGAGTACGAGGTGACCGGCGACGTCTCCTTCCGGGACTCTGCCAGAGAGTGGCAGCCAAAAGAGCTGGCTCTCATGCGAAAGGCCGACATGGCCTACTACCCCTCCTATGTGGAGGTGGAGGAAATCCACAAGCTTGATCCGAGTATCCGCGTCAAGGCGATCCCGGCCTACCTCTTTGAGAATGTGGCGTGGCAGGGCTACTCCTTTGACGGCCGGGAGGACATCATGTTCATCGGCGGCTTCAGCCACCGGCCCAACATCGATGCGGTCAAGTGGGTCGCTTCGGAGGTGCTGCCCGCCCTTCTGAAGCTGCTGCCCGACGTCAGAATCCACATCCTCGGATCCAACGCGCCGAAGGAAGTGGAGGCCCTCCAAAGTGAGCACCTGATTCTGGAGGGCTTCGTCTCCGATGAGAAGCTTGCCTGGTTCTACAACCACAGCCGCATCTCCCTCGTGCCGCTGCGCTACGGCGCGGGCATCAAGGGCAAGGTCATCGAGGCCATGCGCTTCGGCACGCCGGTCGTCACCACGCCCACCGGCGCCGAGGGCATCCCCAATGCGGAGACGGTCATGGCGGTGGAGGAGACGGCGGAGGCCCTGGCGGCCCGGATTGCAGCCCTCTACAACGACGAGGCCGCCCTGACGTCCATGAGCCGCGGCGGCATCGCCTACATCCGGGAGCATTACTCGGAGGAGAATGCGATCCGGGTGATTGGCCCGGAGTTTGATCTGACCTGATCGGAAAACAGGAAATGAGAGGAAGCGCATGGAATTCACAAAGAATGAGTCGCTGAAGGCAAAGGGAATCGGAATTTTGCTTCTGCTGTTCCACCATCTCTTTCACAATGTTTCCAGATATGAGTCATATTTTACACGGCTCTCCCGGTTTTCCCTGGAAACGCTTGGCTTCATCGGAACCGCGGCCCGTGTCTGTGTCTTTGTTTTTGTCTTTCTTTCCGCCTATGGCATTGCAATGCTGTATGGAAAGAAATCGGAGACTGTCACCACGATGCAGTTCTGTGCAAAGCGGTGGTTGTCCTTAATGCGGGGGTTCTGGTTCATTTTTCCGGTCTATTTCCTCGCTGCCGCAGTTTGCGGAATGCATCCTCTTGCAAAATATGAGGGAAATGTGTTCCTGATTCTGGCGGACTGGTTCGGTTTGGCAGATCTCTTCGGAACACCAACGCTGTGTGGTGCATGGTGGTATATGGCCTTTGCACAGGTTCTTGTGTTCCTGATTCCTGTCTTATATCCTCTCTGCAAAAAAATCGGATGGGCGGCTGCGGTTTTTGCTGTGATCGTGCTGCAATATCTGCCGGATGGAATTCAGTCTCCGTATGGCGGTGTGTATCAGCAGTATGTATTTGCTGCGATTCTCGGCATTCTCTGCGTACAGCAAAATACGTTTGGACGAATTCCGCAGAGACGCGGCGTTGGAAATGTGTTCAGAGGCGCGCTGCTGGGCGTCGCGATTCTGATGTTCCTGCGTCTGCGGTTTGTGTTCCTCCCCGAGAATTTCCCCTATCAGAACAACTGGAATCTGCCTTGGCTGCTGTATAGTGGGGCTGCTGTTTTCATCTGTGTATTCTCGTTCCTGTATCTCCGGGGGTGGATTGGCAAGACGCTGGCCTATCTGGGAAAACACTCCGGAAATATGTTTTTCATCCACCTTTTGTTTTTGAACGGGATGCCCAATGTGATTTTTTACACGGGCACGGTTCTGGGAAGCTGGATGACGCTTCTTGCAATCAGCCTCGCTGCCTCGATTGCAATCGAGTGGCTGAAAAAGCTGCTTCATTACAACCAGTGGATTGATTCCATTATCCACAGACTCGAGGCTCGGCAGCGAAGCAGCATCGCGGCAGAATGATGCCATTTTGTAAATATGGAGTTTGATCTGACCTGATCGGAAAGGAAACAGGCAATGATTATCACCAAAACCCCCTTCCGGATGTCCTTTTTTGGCGGCGGAACGGATATGCCGCAGTTCTTCAACCGGCACGGCGGCGCGGTTATCTCCACGACCTTTGACAAATACTGTTATGTGAACGTCCGGCACCTGCCCCCGTTCTTTGACTACCACACCGAGCTGTCCTACTCCAGAACGGAGCGAGTCACGGCGGTGGAGGACATTCAGCACCCGGCCATCCGGGAGGCCATGAAGTTCCTCCATATGTATGACATCCGCCTGACCTACGAGGCGGATCTGCCGGCCCGGACGGGTCTGGGCACCAGCTCCTCCTTCGCAGTGGGGATGCTCAACGCCTTCTACGCCCTCAAGGGCAAGTATGCCGACAAGAAGAAGCTGGCCGACGAGGCCATCTACCTCGAGCGGGAGCTGTGCCAGGAGGCGGGCGGCTGGCAGGACCAGATTGCGGCCTCCTTCGGCGGCCTGAACCGCATCAACTTCCACGAAAACGGCTATGAGGTACTGCCCATCATCATCTCCCCGGAGCGGAAGCAGCGGCTGAACGACAATCTTCTGCTCTTCTTCACGGGCTTCACCCGGTTCTCCTCGGAGATTCAGCAGTCCACGGAGCAGACCATGAAGGACAAGACGGCCCAGCTTCTTGAGATGCTGGCCCTGGTTGACGAGGCCCAGCAGGTGCTGACCGACCGGAGCGCCGATCTCGATGACTTCGGACGGCTCCTCGACCGGAGCTGGCGGCTGAAGAAGCAGACCGGCAGTAAGATCTCCACCGGCAGCATCGACGCCCTCTATGAGCAGGCTCTGGCGGCCGGCGCCCTCGGCGGTAAGCTGCTGGGGGCCGGCGGCGGTGGCTTCCTGCTGTTTTATGTGCAGCCGGAGCGGCAGGGCGCCGTCATCCAGGCCATGGACGGCCTGATGCGCGTGCCCTTCCGGTTTGAGGACGGCGGCACCCGCGTTATCCACTACACGCCGGAGACCTATATCCCCCGAGGTGAGAACGAATGAAAACCGTCATCATGGCGGGCGGCAAGGGCACCCGCATCGCCTCCGTCAACGCGGAGGTTCCCAAGCCCATGATTCCCATTCTGGGCAAACCGATCCTCGAATACCAGCTCGAGTGCCTGCGGGCCCAGGGCTTTACCGATGTCATCCTGGTGGTCGGCCATCTGGGCCACGTGATCCGCGACTACTTCGGCGACGGCAGCGGTATTTCTCCGGCGACAGGGAAGCCCTTCGGCGTCTCCATTGACTACGTCGTGGAGACGGAGCCCCTCGGTACCGCCGGAGCGCTGTATCTTCTCAAGGATAAGCTGCGGGAGGACTTCCTGCTGCTCTGCGGCGACGTGATCTTTGACGTCGACGTGGGCCGCTT
>CAMGPO010000204.1 GCA_946060825.1 uncultured Clostridia bacterium
GGCACCTTCACCTGCGTCACCGGCGTCTCCGGCTCCGGCAAGTCCAGCCTGGTCAATGAGATCATCTACAAGACGCTTGCCGGCAAGCTGAACCGGGCCAGAGTTCGGCCCGGGGCCTGCGACCGGATGGAGGGCGTCAAAAACCTGGACAAGGTCATCGGCATCGACCAGAGCCCCATCGGCAAGACGCCCCGTTCTAACCCGGCCACCTACACCGGCCTCTTCAACGACATCCGCGACCTCTTCGCCTCCACGGCAGAGGCCAAGTCCCGGGGCTACGGGCCGGGCCGCTTTTCCTTCAATGTCAAGGGCGGCCGCTGCGAGGCCTGCTGTGGCGACGGCCTCGTAAAGATCGAGATGCATTTCCTGCCGGACGTCTACGTCCCCTGCGACGTTTGCCACGGCCAGCGCTACAACCGGGAGACCCTGGAGGTCACCTACAAGGGCAAGAACATCTACGAGGTTCTGGACATGACCGCCGACGAGGCGCTGGTGTTCTTTGAAAACCTGCCCCGGCTGCGGGACAAGGTGCAGACCATCGTGCAGGTGGGCCTCGGCTATGTAAAGCTGGGCCAGTCCTCCACGACTCTCTCCGGCGGCGAGGCCCAGCGGGTCAAGCTGGCCACGGAGCTGAGCCGGCGCTCCACCGGCTCCACCATGTATATCCTCGACGAGCCGACCACCGGCCTCCACATGGCCGACGTCCACAAGCTGATCGAGGTACTGCAGGCTCTGGTGGATGCGGGCAATACGGTGCTGGTCATCGAGCACAATCTGGACGTCATCAAGACGGCGGACTACCTGATCGACCTCGGGCCGGAGGGCGGCTCCGGCGGCGGCCAGATCGTGGCCACCGGCACGCCGGAGGAGGTGGCCGCCAACGAGGCGAGCTATACCGGCCAATATCTGAGAAAGGTGCTGTAGGATATGTCAGTGCACGACGGACACAGGGCGCGGCTCCGCAGGCAGCTCCTGGATGGCGGCCTCGACAGCTTCAGCGACGTGCAGGCGCTGGAGCTGCTGCTGGGCTTTGTGATTGCGCGGAAGGACGTCAATCCCCTGGCCCACGCCCTGCTGGAGCGGTTCGGTTCTCTCTCCGGCGTTCTGGATGCCCCGGCGGGGGACCTGATGAAGGTGCCGGGCATCGGCGAGAATACGGCGGTCATGCTGAGCGTCATGCCCCAGCTCATGCGCCGGTACACCATCGGTAAGAATAAAACCGGCACCATCCTGAACACCACCACCAAGGCAGGCAGCTATCTTCTTCCCTTCTTCTTCGGCGCGAAGGACGAGCAGGTCTACCTGCTGTGTCTGGACGCCAAGTGCAAGGTGCTGGACTGCCGGAAACTGTTCACCGGCAGCGTGAACACCGTGGGTGTCAGCGTCCGCAGGATCGTGGAGGAGGCCCTGCGCCGGAACGCCACCTCGGTCATTCTGGCCCATAACCACACCTCCGGCATCGCGCTCCCGTCCCGGGAGGACGAGGAGACGACCAACATGGTGCAGGCGGCGCTGGAGGCCGTGGGCATCCGGCTGGCAGATCACATGGTCATGGTCGAGGATGATTTCGTCTCCATGGCCGACAGCGGCTTTTTCGGCCGCCGGTAATGCAAAAACAGCCCTGAAACCAAAGGTTTCAGGGCTGTTCTGGTCAGTTGGAGAAGGCCCAGAGGTTGCCGATCTGGGTGGAGAGCCGCTCATAGCTCCAGAGCTGATTGCTCCGGATCGAGCTGTTGGGGTCGTTGACCCGGAAGCCCTCCTCCTCTGCGCCCACGATCACGATGAAGTGGCCCTTTGTGGTGAAGTCGCCGGGCAGCATGCTGCAGATAATGGGATGGCCCGCCGCCAGCTCGCTGCGCATCCGGTTTTCGTCCAGAGGCAGCTCCTGTCCGGTGAGGCCGTAATTCTGGCAGCCCTCGGTCATCAGCGACCAGGCGCTGCCGGCCCCGTCCACGTAGTAGCCGCTGCTCTGGGCGAATTCGGCCACCCGGTTTGGCGTGATGGTATTGTCGCCATTGAGGCCGGCGGCCACCATGGAAAGACAGGTGGGGCCGCAGCCGGTGACGGCCAGAAAATCGGTGCCGTAGGTGGTGTAGCCCCAGCGCTCGTCCCACTGCAGGAGCAGGGGGATCTCGCCCCACGTCACGTCTCCGATGGTGTCCGGCGGCATGTCGTCCTTGTGGTTGGGGTAGTCCAGTACGAACTGGAGGGCCTCCCCGTTTTTGGCGAGCAGTGTCAAAAGGCTGTCGGGGTAGTCCTCCCGGTGGTCGAGGATGTAACGGACGTCGGCGCTGTCCCCGGCGGTGGCTTCCAGCTTCTGCAGCACCTCGTCCTCCGTGGGCGCGGCCTGGGAAAAGCTGCTGCGCTCCGGAACGGGGCCGTCCATCAGGGTGGACGGCGAGCCGGAGCCGCGGTTCCGGGCTTTGACGAATAAAATGAGACCGCCGGCCAGACAGAGCAGGATCAAAAATGGACGGAAGGGGTGCCGCCTGCGGCGGCGCTTTCTGGTTCCTCTCTGCTGTGGTGCCGGTCGTGTCTGTTGCATGGTGGTCATCCCTTCCTGTGTTTCTGAACCAATGATACCGCATCGCTCCATCGAAAAAACCGCAAAAATGCATCGGGATTGTATCTTGCGGAAAAAAGACCCGCCTTGTGCTTCCGCCGGCTTCGTGGTATGATAGGGCGGAGAAACGGCAAAGGAGGAAGCGCCATGGATCATTTTGTCATTCATACGCCCTATCAGCCCACCGGCGACCAGCCGCAGGCCATCGAAAAGCTGGTAAACGGCGTCAATCTGGGGCTGGAGGAACAGGTGCTGCTGGGCGTCACCGGTTCCGGCAAGACCTTCACCATGGCCAACGTCATCGCCCGGGTCAACCGGCCCACTCTGGTGCTGGCCCACAATAAGACCCTGGCAGCCCAGCTCTGCTCGGAATTCCGGGAGATATTCCCGGAGAACGCCGTGGAATACTTCGTCTCTTACTATGACTACTACCAGCCGGAGGCCTACATCGCCCACACCGACACCTACATCGAGAAGGACGCCTCCACCAACGACGAGATCGACCGCCTGCGGCTCAGCGCCACCTGCGCCCTGCTGGAGCGGCGGGACGTCATCGTCGTGGCCTCGGTCTCCTGCATCTACGGTCTGGGCGAACCGGACGACTTCGCAAAAATGATGATCTCCCTCCGCACCGGCCAGGCCTGCGACATCGGCGACCTCAGCAAGCGGCTGATCGAGAGCCGCTACGAGCGGAACGACCTGAATTTCGCCCGGAACAACTTCCGCGTCCGGGGCGACACCGTGGAGATCTACCCGGCCTACTGGACGGGGCGGGCCATCCGCGTCGAGTTCTTCGGCGACGAGATCGACCGCATTTCCGAGATCAACGCCGTCACCGGGATGCCGGAGCGGATTTTGAACCATGTCTGCATCTACCCGGCCAGCCACTATGTCACGCCCAAGGACAAGATGGATCGGGCCGTCCACGAAATCTTGCAGGAGATGGACGAGCGGGTGCAGTATTTCAAGGCCCACGACAAGCTGCTCGAGGCCCAGCGCATCCAGCAGCGCACGATGTACGACGTGGAGATGATGCAGGAGATCGGCTTCTGCTCCGGCATCGAGAACTATTCCCGCATCATCTC
>CAMGPO010000205.1 GCA_946060825.1 uncultured Clostridia bacterium
CAGGACGCGGACCTCTCCGAGAATGACGAGGCCTACCGCAGCGAGACCATCGCCGGATTCCAGTCCCCGGGCTACAAGATCGACAAGGAGGCCGTCCGCTATAACGCCGAGGTGCAGAAGTATCAGGATGAGGTGCTGGGCGGCTTTGTGGCCGGCCTGGTGGATCATCTGTTCCCCCTGCCGGATGTGGAGGCCTATCAATGAAACGACGCATCGCTTCGCTCCTGGCCCTGCTGCTGACTCTGACTCTGCTGGTGGTTCCGGTCTTTGCCTCGACGGAGATCGTGGAGCCAACGGAGCAGCTCTATGTGGCTGACTATGCCAATATCCTGTCCGCAGAGACGGAGCAGACCATCGTGGAGCAGGTAACGGCCCTGAAAGGCCTCTGCGGCGGCGAGATCGCCGTCGTCACCATCGACTTCCTGAACGACCTGGACGCCGAGGAATACGCCTATGAGATCATCAACCAGTGGGGCGTCGGCGACAAGGATAAACAGAACGGCATGGTGCTGCTGTTGGTACCCGGTGAGGGTAAGGGCTGGTGTACCGTTGGCAGCGGCCTTGAGAAGTATATCTCTGCCGGTACACTGGACGGTATTCTGAACAACTATCTCTGGCATGACTTCGACGCCGGTAACTATGACCGGGCGGTTCGCAATACCTTTGCCCAGCTTCTCGCGCAATATGAGAGCTATTACGGCATCGATGTGGAGGGTGCTGCGTCCAACGCCTATCGGGAGGATAATTATTACGAGGAGCCGCAGCCCCGCCGCTCCTTTGCGGGCGCGCTGGTGAAGGTTTTTGTGGTTCTGATCATCTTCTCCATCCTTTTCGGCGGGCGGCACGGACGGCGCGGCTTTTTCTTCTTCCCGTTCTTTGGCGGATTCTGGAACCACCGGCCGCCCCGGAATGACTGGCATGGCCCCGGCCCGGGCGGTCCCCGCGGACCGAGAGGCCCTGGCAGTTTTGGCGGTGGAGGCTTCGGAGGCGGCAGCTTCGGCGGAGGCGGTGGCCGTGGCGGCGGTGCAGGCCGTCGGTAAAAACTGGAAAAAGTGTGCTGTCTGATCGACAGCACACTTTTTTGCATAGCTACGGGCGTCCGGGATAAACTAACACCATTCTGTGAAAGGAGGTTTGCGCCATGCTGAATCATGAACACGCCAACAAGTGCATCGCCTGCACGGTGACCCAGTGCTCCTACCACTGCGGCACGGAGAACTACTGCTCCCTGGATAAAATCCAGGTCGGTACCCACGAGGTCAATCCGACCCAGAAGCAGTGTACCGACTGCCAGTCCTTCCGCCTGAAGTGACCCCCTTGGTCCGGGACGATGTCCCGGACTTTTTTATGGCTCCGCGAGGCTGTGGTTCACGACTGCGCCGAGGAAGAGAATCTGCATACAAAAGTAGAGCCAAAGCATGGCAAAAGCCACAGTGGAGAGGCTGCCGTAGAGGCGGTTCATGCCGGAGAAGTGGCTTACATAGAAGGAATAGATGGCGGAAAAGACCATCCAGCCGGCGCCGGAAAAGGCAGCACCGGGGAGTACAGCATGGAACCGGACATGATGGTTGGGCAGGATCAGGTAGAGCAGGGAGAAGAGGAGAATCAGCATGACGGTCGTGAACAGAAACCGGGTGACAGGGTTGACCAGGAAGGCGAAGATGCTCCGGCTGAGCAGCTCTTCGGCTGGCTGGCCGTAGACATAGAGCAGCAGGGCGGCGAGGATGGCCAGAACCAGCAGCAGTGTATCCAGAACACAGTGAAGCCGGACGCGGATGTAGTGGCGTGTCTCATGCAGCTCGTAGGCCCGGTTCAAGCCACGCAGGATGCCGTAGGTTCCCCGGGAGGCGGACCAGATGGCGGCGACGGCGGAGACGGAGATGACGGCCGGCGGGTTGTTGACCACGAAGAGAAAGCGGAACAGCGGAACCGCCGCCTCCGGCACGACACGGCTGAGCATCTCGACCAGCTCGTCGCCGGTAAAGGGCAGATATTGCAGAATGCCAAGCAGCAGAGTGGCGAGAGGAAGAACTGAGAGAATCAGGAAAAAAGTTGCGTTGCCGGCATAGACCGAGATCGGAATGCCGGAAATACGCCAGAGAATCTGACGGATCCGTTCTTTCATGGCTTCACCTCCTGCGCTGTGACAGTCGGCCGGTAGATTTGGCCGCCAGTGAATTCCGGGAAAACCCGCTTAAAGCATTACTATTTTTATTAGTTTATCACAGATTGGTCTGGAACGCAAGGACAGGCCGCGTCAGCGGCCTGTCTCCCAGGGGTTTTCGGAGCCGGATTTTGCATTCGAGGGCAGACCCTGGGCGATTGTGGGGTAGGGGTTGTCGGTATCCTGGGTTGCCTGGCACTCATAGGTGCCGTAGCGGTTGACCATTTCCCAGCAACTGTCCGGCTGACCGATGATCTGCTGAACGTCCGGGTCGGCTACATAGGGGAACTTCTGCGGCTTTTCCTTTTTTTCGTCGTGTTTCATGGTTCTCACCTCGGCCCTAGGATGCCCAAAAGAGCGAAAAACATGGCGAAAAACCGGCCGCATCTGCGGCCGGCCTGGATTACCGTTTGTTGGAAAGCAAAATACCCGCGAGGATCATCACCGCGCCCACCGCGCCGAGGACGGAGAGTGGTTCCCGTCCCAGCAGGACGGCGACAACCATCGTCACGAAAGGATTGAGATACACGTAATTTGTTGTGACAACAACGCCGATGCGATCGATGGCTGCCTTCCACCAGACGTAGCAGATGCCGCTGCCGAAGACGCCGAGCAGTGCCAGAGACAAGGCGCCGGGGAGATTCCAGATGGGCTTGAGACTGGGAACTCCGTCCAGAAACACCGCCAGCGGGACCATGAAAATCAGGGTGTAGAACAGCATTCGCCGCGTCAGCAAAATGCTGTCTACCTTATGGAAACTGTTGATGAGGCGGGAATAGATGGCCCAGCAGAGGCAGGCGCCGAGGGCGCAGGCCACGGCGGTCGTGTTCATGGTAAAGGTAATGGCCGCGCCGTTGTAGACCACCAGAACCACACCGGAGATGGCTACCAAAAAGCCCAGCAGATGCCGAAGGCCCATAGTCTGCTTCGTGGTCAGGCAGAGCAACAGCAGCGTCCACATCGGCACGGTGCTGACGAGGATGGAAGTGTTGGTCGGGCCGCCGTGGACGATGGCGCGGGCTTCGAAAAAGTAGTAAGCCAGGACGCCGCTGAGAGCCAAGGCCAGCATCCCCAGTTCATTTTTTAGGGAGGAGATGCGGAGAAATTTTGGTTTCAGGATCCAGAGCACCAGATAGGCCAGCAGAAAACGCAGCAGCAGGATCTGCAGGGCAGAGTAGGATTCCAGAAGATAGTCCGAGGCCACATAGGTTGTGCCCCAGACGAGGACGGTGAGCAGGGCCATCAGATGGCCTGCAAATGCGCGTTTTCCTTTCATATATGGCCTCCGCGAATTGAATTGCGCCCCTTTCGGCAGCGTTTTCATCATAGCACTCGCCTGCTTTTTCTGCAAGATGATTTCTATTTTGCGGATGATATGCAATTTCAGCATGAAATGGGCTGGATGCGTCCGCGGCAGAAACAGATCCATAGTTGCGCAAACGGGGCCTTTGATGCTATA
>CAMGPO010000206.1 GCA_946060825.1 uncultured Clostridia bacterium
CCAGAATAGAGAGGAAGAAGAACAGCACGACGATCAGGGGCAGGAAGCTAAGGACACTGCCTACGCCGGCAAAGACACCGTCGATGACCAGGCTGTGTACGACCGGGTTGATGCCGTAGGCCGTCAGCCCCCGGTCCACCAGATCCGTTAGGGCATCGATGCCCAGGGAGAGCCAGTCGGAAAGGGTCGCACCGATAACGCCGAAGGTCAGCCAGAATACCAGGAACATGATGCCGAAAAAGACGGGCAGAGCCGTATACTTGCCGGTCAGGACCCGGTCGATGCCCATGCTCCGCTGGTGCTCCCGGCTCTCGTGGCATTTGACCACGGAGGCGGCCACCACACCTTCAATGAAGGTATAGCGCATATCGGCCAGGGCCGCGTTACGGTCGAGGCCCGTTTCGGTCTCCATCTGAACGACGCTGTGCTCGATCAGCTCCAGCTCGTTCTGATCCAGCGCCAGCCGCCCGACGATGTCCTGATCGCCCTCGATGAGCTTGGTCGTGCAGAACCGGGCCGGGAGGCCCGCCCGCTGGGCATGGTCCGCGATCAGATGGACGACGGCATGGATGCAGCGGTGAACCGGACTGTCATCGGAGCAGAAGTCCCAGACCCTGGGCAATTCCCGGTTCTTCGCCACCTCAATGACGCGGTCCCGCAGCTCCGAAACGCCCTCGCCTTTTACGGCGCTGATGGGTACCACAGGAATGCCCAGGGCCGCGCTCATCTTTTTGACGTTGATGGTGCCGCCGTTGGCCCGCACCTCGTCCATCATATTCAGGGCCAGCACCATGGGAACCCGTAGTTCCAGGAGCTGGAGCGTCAGATAGAGGTTGCGCTCGATGTTGGTGGCGTCAACGATGTTGATAATGCCGTCGGGATGGCTGTTGAGAATGAAATCCCGGGAGACGATTTCCTCCTGGGTATAGGGACGGATGGAATAAATGCCCGGCAGATCGACGACGGAGCAGTCCTTTGCTCCACGGATTTCGCCCATCTTCTGATCGACGGTGACGCCGGGAAAGTTGCCCACGTGCTGATTGGAGCCGGTGAGGGCGTTGAACAGCGTTGTCTTGCCGCAGTTCTGATTGCCGGCGAGCGCGAAAATCACAGGCCCTCGCCTCCCTTCAGTGTGATTACCCTGGCGTCCTCGAGGCGGAGCGTCAGCTCATAGCCCCGGACACGGATCTCCATGGGATCGCCCATGGGAGCAATCTTCTGCACCGTTACCTTTGTGCGCGGGATGAGGCCCATATCCAGCAGCCGCAGCCGCAGGGCGCCCTCGCCGCCGACGGCCGCGATTTCCGCCGTTTCTCCGACCGGAAGCTGATCCAAAGTCATACTCTGTTTCCTCCTTACGGATACAGCCGCCCGCTTCCGGGCGGCGCAGCATCTTCCAGAAATTAGTTATCTCTAACCGACCTACAGTGTAGCGCAGAGGTACAATCCTTGTCAACACCCTCCGCCGGGTTTTTCCCAATTTTTTCGCGCCGGACAAGGCCCTTGCCAGCGGAGCGGAATCCTGCTACAATGAGAGCTGAGATGTACTGAGAAAGGAACCCACCATGCAGCACTATGATATCGTCCTCTTCGACCTGGACGGCACCCTGACCGACCCCGGCCTCGGCATCACCAACGCCGTCGCCCACGCTTTGCGCCGCTTCAACATCCCGGTTCCGCCCCGTCCGGAGCTGTACAAGTTCATCGGCCCGCCTCTGGTCGACTCCTTTATGGAATACTACGGCATGACAAAGGAACAGGCGGACACCGCCGTCATCTATTACCGGGAGCACTACAGAGACACCGGCCTCTTTGAGAATGTGGTCTACGACGGCATCGACGCCATGCTCACCCGCCTGACTGCCGCCGGAAAGATGCCGGTTTTGGCCACCTCCAAGCCAGAGGTCTTTGCCCGCCGGATTCTGGAGCATTTTAACCTCGACAGGTACTTCCCCTTCGTGGCCGGGGCAACTCTGGACGGCAGCCTCTCCACCAAGGGCGACGTGATCGCCCGCGCACTGACCCTCTGCCACCCGGCGGAGCTTTGCCGCGTCGTTATGGTCGGCGACAGGAAGCACGACATCCTCGGCGCAAAAGAGAACGGCCTCGACTCCATTGGCGTTCTCTACGGCTACGGCGACCGTCCGGAGCTGGAACAGGCCGGAGCGACCTACATCGCGCCTACGGTTGCCGACCTGGAAGCCCTTCTGCTCGGATGACCGCGCGCGTATTGTCATTCTGAGGCCAACGGCCGAAGAATCTTTCCACGGCCGTTTTCCATAGATTCTTCGCTGCGCTCAGAATGACAGAGAGAAAACGGAGCCGCTGCCTGAGCAGCGGCTCCGTTTCTTTTACAGCGTATGGCGGTCCCAGACCTCGCCGGTCTCCACGTCCTTCCACAGCAGCTCCCCGTTTTCCAGGGTCATATAGCTATGGCGGCTTCCGTTCTTCGGAATCGAGACAGAGCCAGGATTCAGATAGAGGAAATTTCCGTGATCCCGGCAGGCCGGCACATGGGTGTGGCCGCAGAGCAGGATGTCTCCCGGGCAGAGAGGCGGCGGCGTCTGCTCTGAGCCATGGTGGCCGTGGGTGGCATAGATCACCCTGCCGTCCAGAGGCAGAACGGCGTAGTCCGACAGGACCGGGAAGTCCAGCACCATCTGATCCACCTCCGCCTCGCAGTTGCCCCGGACGCAGAGCAGCTTCGCCCGCCGCTCGTTCAGCAGGGCGATCACCGTCTTGGGGGCGTACTCCTCCGGCAGGTCATTTCTGGGGCCATGGTAGAGCAGGTCGCCCAGCAGCAGCAGGCGCTCCGCCCCCTCCTCATCAAAGCGTGCAAGCATCGCCCGGCAGTACTTAGCCGAGCCGTGAACATCCGACGCGATCATCCATTTCATGGCAGCATCCTCCTTGTTTTCTCACCGACAGTATAGCCGCAAACCGCTTTGATGGCAAGGATTTGTCCTGCTCTTTTTTCGCTCCAAACAATTTTTTAGATTTATCTTACATTTTGTTTGACTTCCTGAATTTGTATGTTATTATGGAATTGTAAGGAACGCAATCAGTTTTCCTGTGACAAATACATCAAAATGGAGGCTAGAACATGAACGTCGAAGCGATCAAACGGGCTGCCGAGGCATACAAGCCCGATATGGTGAGATTCCTGCGGGACATGATCCGGATTCCCTCCGAATCCTGTGAGGAAGAGGGCGTCGTCCGCCGCATTGCTGCCGAGCTGGAAAAGCTGGGCTATGACAAGGTGGAGATCGACGGTCTGGGCAACGTCATCGGCTGGATGGGCACGGGCGACAAGATCATCGCCATCGACTCCCACATCGACACTGTCGGCATCGGCAACCGCGAAAACTGGGAACACGACCCCTACGAGGGCTACGAGACAGACAGCATCATCTACGGCCGCGGCGGCTCCGATCAGGAAGGCGGCATGGCTTCCGCTGCCTACGGCGCGAAGATCATGAAGGATCTTGGCCTTATTCCTGACGGTTACAAGATCATGGTCGTCGGCTCCGTCCAGGAGGAAGACTGCGACGGTATGTGCT
>CAMGPO010000207.1 GCA_946060825.1 uncultured Clostridia bacterium
GCCTTCTTGTCGCCGGTGACGCTGTCGCCGACGTCGCCCAGATAGGCATAGCAGAGGTAGGCGTCGATCTCTTTGCAGAGGGCCACCATCTCCGGCAGCTTCGGGCACTCGTCGTCGGCGTCGATGTAGATCTTCGGCACGAAAGCCCCCTTCAGGATACCCAGCAGGTCGTACTCATAGAAGGGATACGCGGTGTCGAGCATCTGGGTTTTCTGCTTGTCCGAGAGGGTCAGGCCCATCACCCCCAGCTTGTCCACCATGGCGGGGCCGCGGCCCACCTGGGCCGTCAGCTTCTTCGCCAGGGCGTACATCAGGTGGCGCTCGGTGACTCCGCCACCCTCCTGTGCCATGGACAGTGGCAGGACGTCCCGGTCATAGTCGAGGCACAGCTCCGGCAGCAGAGCGTTGATCTTCTCCACCATTTTCCGGTTCCGGACGTGCCGGGCCTCCCGGTAGGGGCGGAAAAATTCGGTCAGGGCGCCGATCTTGTCATGGGGCACTGACTGGATGGTCATATAGCTGACGCCGACCTGGTCGGGGTTGTTGGTGCGACGGCCCTCCAGACGGGTACCGGCCATGGAGACGCGGCACTCCATGCCGATCGTGACCGGCATCTCCACCAGCTTCGCCGCCTCGAGGAATTCCTCCGCGCCGGAGATCGAGTCGTGGTCGATGATGCCGGCGGTGCAGAGGCCCTCCATCCGGGCCGCATCGACGGCGGCCGTGGGCGAATAGGGGGAGAAGGAATAGGTCGTGTGGATGTGGTTGTTGATATACTCGGGCACCATGGGAGGAAACTCGGTCTCCGGCAGCAGGGCTGCCAGGTTGGCAAGCCGTTCTTCCCGGGTCGGTGCGTTCAGTTTTTCGAGGACGGCAATGTCGATCATAGAACCACCTTAGTTCAGCATGACCTGGCCGCCGGTGACGGGTACCGCCTGGCCGGTCTCATATGCCTGCTCGACGCAGTACATAACAGCGCGGGCCACGTCGATGGGCAGACAGCCGCGGTTCATGGGCACCTTGGCCTCGTAGTAGCGGCGGACGTCGTCGACGGTCTTGGCGCCGGGCACCTTGCCGGCCTGCAGATACTGGACAAAGAGGCCGCGAACCGGATCGCTCCACAGCGGGCCATCAAGGTAGTTGCCGGGGCAGATGGCGTTGACCTTGATGTTGTAGGCACACAGCTCCAGGGCGAAGCTCTGGACCAGGCCGATGGCGCCAAACTTGGAGCCGGCGTAGGCAAAGTTCTTGTTGGAGCCCTCCAAACCGGATTTGGAAGACATGGCGATGATATCGAACATCTTCTCCGGAGCCGCCTCATGCTGGGCCTCCATGATGATGGCGGCGTACTTGCAGCAGAGGAAGAGGCCGGTGTAATTGATGGCAGTGACAAAGTCCATGTCCTTCTTCTCGAAGGTGGCCAGAGGGCCGGAGCGGACAACACCGGCGTTGGCCATCATGATATCGAGGCCGCCGTACTTCTCCACAGTCTGGGCTACCAGGTTTGCCACGCTCTCCTCATCGGAGACGTTGACGGCGATCGCGCAGGCGCGCTCGCCCATCTCGGCGGCAACCTGTTCGGCCAGGGGTTGGTTCATGTCGGCGATGACGACGGTCGCTCCTTCCTTGTACAGCTCCTCGGCGATCCCGCGGCCAAAGCCCTGGGCCGCGCCCGTGACGATGGTGATCTTCCCGGCGAGGCGGCCTTCTCCGACCGGTCTCTCCTGGATGTGTGCCTTGGCAATCTCCTGCCACTTTGTCATATCTACGCTCATGATAGCATCCTCCTTATTTCAAGAAAGTCAATAACTTGCCGTATGCGTCTTCCCATGCCTGGGTGTGATGGGGCTCCCAGGTCTCCACAGTCTCGGAGCGGCGGACAACCTCCCGCAGCTCGTCGAGGTTGGCAATATCGCCCAGGGCCATGGCCTGAGTCAACAGATTGCCCATGGCTGCGCCCTCGATAGGGCCGGTAACCACGGGGCGGTCCAGAGCATCGGCGACCATCTGGTTCAGCAGGCGGTTCTGGATGCCGCCGCCGACGATGTTCAGGGAGTCGATGCGCGCGCCCTTCATCTTCTCCAAACCTTCAAGGGCGTGGCGGTACTTCAGGGCCAGGGACTCATAGATGCAGCGGGCGACCTCGCCCACGGTCTCGGGAACCGGCTGGCCGGTACGGGCGCAGAATTCGCGGATCTTCTTCTCCATGTTGCCGCCGGCGTAGAACTCAGGGCTGTCGGTGTCGATGATAGAACGGAAGGGCTGCGCCTGGCGGGCCTCCGCCACGATCTCGTCCCAGCTGAGCTTCTTGCCCTGCTTAATCCAGTCGCGGCGGCACTCCTGGACGATCCACATGCCGACGATATTCTTCAGGGGACGGAAGCCGCCCTGGATGGTGCCCTCGTTGGAGAAACCAGAAGCGGCTGCCTCGGGACTGAGGTCGGGCTTATCCGTCTCCACGCCGAAGAGGGACCAGGTGCCGGAAGAGCAGAAGGCAAAGCTGCCGCGGCCCGGAATGGCCGCCACGGAAGAGGCCGTGTCATGGCTGCCGACGGCCACAAAGGCCGCGGGATTCAGGCCCAGCTCCTCGCACAGCTCCGGCCGCAGATGGCCGCGGATGGTGCCGGTCGGGTCGATCTTCGTGAAGATGTGCTCCGGCAGCCCCAACTCCCGGATGGTCTCCCAGTCCCAGTCCCGGGTGGTGGGATTGTAAAGCTGAGTCGTGGTGGCGATGGTGTACTCCGTTCCGGCAGCGCCGGTCAGGAAATAGCCCAGCAGGTCCGGCGTCAGCAGCAGCTTGTCCGCCACGGCCAGAGCCGCGTCGTCCTCCCGCTTCCGGCGGTAGAGCTGGTAGAGGGTGTTGAAGGTCAGGCCCGTGTCAATGCCGCTACGGGCATAAAGGGTTGCCGCTGGGATCTTCGCCTGGACGGCGTCGATGTCCGCCTGGGTACCCAGCCGGTAGGACCGGGGCACACCGGCCAGATGGCCGTTTCTGTCCAGCAGGCCGTAGTCCACGCCCCAGGTGTCAATCCCGAAGGAGTCGAGGTCTCCGAAGCCGCCCTGGCGGAAGGCCAGCAGGCCCTGCTTCAGCTGGTTGTAGAGATAGGGGGTGTCCCAGTAAAAGACGCCGTTCATCTCGATGTAGTTGTTCTCGAAGCGGTGCAGTTCGCGCATGGTGATCTTTTCGCCGTCAAACTGGCCCAGGATCGCCCGGCCGTTGCTGGCGCCCAGATCGAATGCCATCAGGTTTCTCTTTTTTGCCATTCCATTACCTCCTGTCACACGGTTCAACGCTGCGGATCGGTCCGATCCGCACCGTTCAGCCGCCTTATCAGAAGGACCGGCACCACCGAGGTGGTGCCGGTCGGTTTCAGCCGTAACAGATGCTATTCAGTTGGCGATACGATTAGTCGTAAACCAGCAGGGCGATTTCGGGATCGTCGATGTTGGAAGCGTCGTACCACTGAGCGCCGGTGTCCTTATCGGCAACAGCCTCGCCCTTGGCAGCGGCGACAGCCATCTCAACAGCGTAGTAGCCGATGTGGTAGGGATCCTGGGT
>CAMGPO010000208.1 GCA_946060825.1 uncultured Clostridia bacterium
CTTGATACCCCCTCATTACAACAGACGGAATTTACACCCTCCTTGGGGGTTCTTTTCTTGAAAACTCTCCTCGACATTTCTTGCAACGCAAGCTATACTAAATTTGCAAAGTTAACTTAGCATTTTCTCCGCCGTCCGGAGGTGCACACCGGCGGGCGGGGAAGAACAGGAGTACCCTTATGAAGACAAAAATCCGGGAGGTGCGCGAGGCGCGGAAGCTGTCCCAGGGGGAGCTGGCGGACGCCGTCGGCACCACCCGGCAGACCATCACCTCCATCGAGGTGGGGAAGTATACGGCCTCGCTGCCCCTCGCCTATAAGATCGCCCACTATTTCGGCCTGACCATCGAGGAGGTCTTTGATTTTTCTGACCTCGACGAGGAGCAGGCGTAATTGGAACAAGAAAGGAAATTATCGTGGAAAAATACCGGGAAAAACTGAAGAATCAAAATATTTTGTACCTCATCGGCGTTGTGATCCTCATCGCTGTGCAGACGCTGGCCTTTGCCGGCGTGCTGCGGCCCGCCACCTCGAACGATCACTGGGCCGGGGCCTGGAACGGCTTCATCGCCGGGGCTGCCTTCGGCATCATGCTGCTGATGGTGGTTGGAATCGCCCTGAATCTTCGGGCTATGCGGAATGAGGCCGCCCTGAAACGGCTCTATGCCAAAGAAAATGACGAGCGGCAGGCGGAGATCTGCAAGCGGGCTAGAAGCAGCGGTCTGACCATCGCCATCTTTACTCTGCTTCTGGCGGTCATCGTCAGCGGCTATTTCAACGTGACCGTTTCCCTGACCTGCCTTGCTTGCCTGTTTGTCCTGGCGCTGGCGGGTGCTCTCAGCAAGCTCTACTGGAACAGCAGAATCTGATCGGAGGCGCGACCATGGAGGAACGGCGTGTCCGCATCTGCGACATCGCAGAGGAGCTGGGCCTCAGCACCGCGACGGTGTCCAACGTGCTCCACGGCAAGACAAACAAGGTGTCTGACGAGACGGTACGCCGGGTCCAGGCGGCATTGGAGGAGCGGGAGTACATCCCCAGTATGGCCGGGATCCTGCTGGCCCAGAATGCGTCCCGCATCATCGGCGTGGTGGTCAACGACCACGAGAAATATGAGTCCCACGTCCTCGAGGACGTGTTCATCGCTGCGTCCCTGAACGCCCTCTCCACGGAGATCGAGCAGGCGGGCCTGTTCATGATGCTGAAAAAGACGACGCGCCGGGAGGAGATTCTCCGCTTCGCCTCCATGTGGAATCTGGATGGTCTGGTCCTGATCGGATTTTGCGATGCGGACTACGCCTACCTCCGGAGCCATATGCGCATCCCCTTTGTGGTCTACGATGGCTACTGCCCTGCTACGGAGCGAATCTTCAACATCACCATCGATAACTTCGGCGGCGGCTTCCAGGTGGGCCGTCACTTCCGGGAGACTGGCCGCCGCCGCGCCCTCTGCCTCTCGGACAACTGCGTCTGCATCGACAAGGACCGCTGGGAGGGTTTCCGGGCAGGCTTCGGCGACGGGGCAGAATTTTGCCAAATTCCGATGCAGAAGGTGGAACGGGAGCGGTTTTACCGGAAACATCTCGGGGAGCTCCGCAGCTTTCCGGCGATTTTCGCCGTCTCCGACTTCTACGCGGCGGAGCTGCTCCACTTCCTGCAGGCACAGGGCGTCGCGGTGCCCGGGGAGGTCGCCGTGGCGGGCTTTGACGACACGCCGGTCTGCCGCCAGGTCTCGCCAGCCCTGACCTCGGTTCGTCAGGATGTAGCCTTGCGGGCGCGGATCGCTCTTAAAAAGCTGCGGGAGCTGCGGGAACAGAAGGAGACGGAGCTGACGACCACCTTGCCCGTCATGCTGGTTGTCCGGGACAGCACTGGCTTTGTGTAAAACAAACAAAGCCAGTCCTCTTTTTTTGGAATTGGTTACGCGGTTAACCTTTGCGTAACCGGTTCCTCTGCGGTACAATCAGACCGGAAATAGACAGGAGGGAAGCCTATGAAGCGCAATACCGAATTTCTGCGGGATGTCTGCCGTCTGGCGGTGCCCGTGGCCCTGCAGTCGATGCTGCAGGCGTCCTTCAGCATCGTCGACCAGATCATGATCGGTCAGCTTGGCAGCGTCAGCATCGCCGCCGTTGGGTTGGCGGGGAAGTTTTCCTCGGTCTACTCCGTGGTCGTCTCGGCCATCGGAGCCGTGGCGGGCATCATGATCGCCCAGTACCTCGGCCAGAAGAACCGTCCGGAGGTCCGGCGGAGCTTCTTCCGGAATCTCTTCTTTGCCCTGGGCCTCGCCGCCGTGTTTACGGCCCTGTGCCTGCTCCTTCCGGAGCCGATCATGGGCCTCTATACGAAGGACGCGGCCACCCGGCAGGCGGCGGCCTCCTATCTCGCCATCGTGGCGGGCACCTTCCTGCCCCTGGCCGGGGCGACGCTCCTGTCCACGCTCTATCGCTGCATGGAGAGGGCGTCCCTGCCCCTCTATGCCAGCCTCTTTGCCGCCCTGCTGAACACCGGCCTCAACTATGTCCTGATCTTCGGCAAGCTGGGCTTTGCGCCCATGGGGGCCGAGGGCGCGGCCATCGCCACCCTGGTGTCCCAGATTGCTAACTGCCTTGTGATGCTGCTCTTCCTGCGGAGCGCCCGGGACTGCCTCTCCGGCGGCAGACCCCAGACCCGGTTCCAGTGGCGGCAGTACGCGGCCATGCTTCTGCCGGTGCTGGCCTGCGAGTTCCTCTGGAGCGTCGGCGAGAACGTCTACGCCGGCATCTACGGCAACCTCGGCACGGCGGACTGCGCGGCCATGACCCTCATCAACCCGGTGCAGGGGCTCGTGATCGGCGCCCTCTGCGGCCTGTCCCAGGCGGCCGGCGTCCTGATCGGCAAGCGTCTTGGCAGCGGCGACTACGACGGCGCCTATGGCGACGCGAAAAAGCTGCTGCTCTACGGCTTCCTCGGCTCGGCGGCCCTCTCCCTGCTGGTGGTCCTGACCAGCGGCCTCTATGTAAGGCTCTACGCCGTGGAGGACACGGTGAAGGCCCTGACGCGGCAGATCCTCGCAGTCTACGCCGTCGTGGCCCCCTTCAAGGTGCAGAACATGATCCTCGGCGGCGGTATCCTCCGCAGCGGCGGAAAGACGAAGTACGTCATGATGATCGACCTGACCGGCACCTGGGGCTTCGGTGTGCCCCTCGGCCTGCTGGCGGCCTTCGTGCTGCGGCTGTCGATCCCCTGGGTTTACCTGATGATCTCCCTTGAGGAGTGCGTCCGGTTTGCCATCTCCGTGGCCGTGTTCCGGCGGCGGGGCTGGATGCAGAGCCTGCGGGCCTAGGGAACCTCTGAACCAATCAGCGGCGAATCTCGAAATCCTGGAAAAATTTCAGACAATCTGGAAATCGTGGGTGGAGACGAGTTTTCGGAGCAGGAAATGGTGGACAGCTATATCATGCCGGTCACTTTGGCTGCCGGCTGACGCCCTCGAAATACAAAATACGCCCGGCTGGGATTAGGCGGGGCTTCGTAAAACAGTTAATCCGACCTATGGTTACGATCATAGGT
>CAMGPO010000209.1 GCA_946060825.1 uncultured Clostridia bacterium
TGACCACAATGTCCTGCACCGGACGGCCATTGATGACGGCGTCATAGATGGAGCAGCCGTTTTTGGCGCGCTGGAGGCCGAGACCGGAGGTGGCGTTTGCTTGGGGATCAAAGTCACAGAGCAGCACACGGGAACCGGCAGCGGTCAGGGCCGCGGCCAGATTGATGGCCGTTGTCGTCTTGCCGACGCCGCCCTTCTGGTTGACAATTGCAACGATTTTTCCCATGGCATTCACCTCAATTTCTCTTTCTGTCCGGCGAAGTGTATTATAGCACAGTTCTTTCTTCTTGCCAATCCCTTTTCCATGTTTCACGTGAAACATAAAAAATGGCGCATCCTCTGATGCGCCACGGATCGGTTGCAGAATCAATATTCGCGGACGACGGCCTTCACCAGACCGACGATACGGGCATCCCGGCCATCAATGGGCGGATAGGCGGGATTTTCCGGCATCAGCATGACCTGACCGTTTCGAAGACGTAGACGCTTGACTGTTGCCTCATCGCCCAGCAGGGCAACGACGATCTGCCCGTCCAGCGCTGTGGGCTGGGGCCGGACGACAACCTTGTCGCCGTCGAGAATTCCTGCGCCGACCATGGAGTCGCCGCGGACGCGCAGAGCAAAGCAGTGGGGGTCGCTATCCCAGGGGAGATACCCTTCGACGTTCTCCTGGGCAAGAATCGGATAACCAGCAGTGACAACACCGAGCACCGGAATCTGATGATTGTGACCGGAATTGGGCAGCGAAATGGTGCGTTTTTTCATTTCATCCATGTCAATCTTGCCCAGTTCCTTCAGCTTGCTCAAATGGTAGTGGACCGTGGCCGTGGATTTCAGGCCAACGGCGTCACAAATTTCGCGGATGGAGGGGCCGTGGCCGTTTTCGGAAATAAAGCAGGTCAGATAGTCCAGAATTTCCTGTTGCTTGTTGCTGGTCCGTCCCATAGAATCACCTCGTGGTTCTATGATAGCATGGATTCTCGAAAAAATCAAACGTTTGTTTTACAGACCTTCAAAATCAAAGAGCGGAATATAGTTGGAGTCGGCGGAGGATGGATCCTGTGTAAAACCGTTTTCGAGGCCGAGGAGGAGCATCCAACTCAGCACCGCGTCATACTCCGTATCCGTGACGGAGCGGTTGAAAGGCGCTGTTTTGGCGGCCTGTCCCATAGGTATGTACTGGCACATCAGAGAAACTGGTACAGCCCCTTTCGGGAAACGATCGGCAATCCAATCCATGACGCCGAGGGCATTGTCAATCTGACCCGGGAGCAGCAGGTGGCGAATCAGGGTGCCGCGCACCATGACGCCGTCCTCGATGACGGCGGGACCAGTCTGCCGGAACATCTCCTGAATTGCGGCGGCGGCTTTTTCCGGATAGTCGGCAGCGCCGGAAAGTTGCCTTGCCAATGCGGAATCGGAATATTTGAAGTCCGGAAGATAGACGTCGATGTACCCCTCCAGCTCCCGCAGCGTCTCCACGGATTCATAGCCGCCGGAATTCCAGACCACCGGCACAGGCAGCTTCGGTTCCAGCGCCGGGAGAATCGAGGGTAGAAATTGGGTGCCGGTCACGAGGTTGATGTTGGTGACGCCCTGGTCGATCAGCTCTAGGAAAATTTCCCTGAGATGTTCTGGTGTGATCTCCTTGCCTAGACCACCATGGCTGATTGGTTCATTCTGGCAGAAGCTGCAGCCGAGCGTGCAGCCGGAGAAAAATACGGCGCCGGAGCCATAGTCGCCGGAGATTACCGGTTCCTCCCAATAATGCGCGGCAGCACGCGCTGCCAGGATGCGGCCAGGCATCCGGCAGAAGCCAAGCTGCCCGGCGGCACGGTTCACGCCGCAATGCCGGGGACAGAGGGTACAAAATTCATAAGAAAGCATACAATCGCCTCAAGAACGTTTTCTTTAGTATACAGGGTTCTTGCTCCCGGCGCAAGAAGATGATATAATCAAGAAAAATGTTTCACGTGAAACACGGAGAAAAGTAATGCTGAAAAAGAATGAATGTTACGAAACGGAATTTACGGGCTACACCAGCGAGGGTCTGGGCGTGGCCCACATCGACGGCATGGCCGTCTTTGCGCCGAAGGCCATCGCAGGCGAGCGGTGCTGCGTCAAGATCCTGAAGGTCACAAAGACCGTGGCCTATGGGAAGATCGAAAAGATCCTGACGCCTTCGCCCCGTCGTGTAGAGCCGGCCTGTCCCTATGCGGCCCTCTGCGGCGGCTGCGCATTTCAGCACATGGACTATGAGGAGGAATGCCGCCTCAAGGCCCAGCGGGTGGAGGATGCTCTGACGCGGATCGGCGGCCTGTCCCTTGGCAAGGTGCCGATCCTCGGCGCAGTCTCGACGGAGAACTACCGCAACAAGGCCCAATTTCCTGTGGCGCTCTGTCACGGTCAGGCCGACGCAGGCTTTTTCCGCCAGCGGAGCCATCAGGTCATCCCCGTGGAACACTGCGGTATCCAGTCGGAGGACGCGGATCAGGTGCGCGCCGCTGTGGTGGCGTGGATGCGCAAATATGGGGTCTCCGCCTACGATGAGAGCACCTGCACTGGTCTTGTGCGCCATATCTACGTGCGCTGCGGCTTCCGCACCGGCGAAGTGCTGGCCTGTATCGTCACCAATGGCGACCGCCTGCCGAAGGAAGAGAAACTGATTGCTATGTTGCGACAAGCAGTGTCGGGCCTTCGGACAGTGGTGCAGAGTATCCACAAAAAGCCGGGTAACGCTGTCCTCGGCGGTGAATTCCGTGTGCTATGGGGACCCGGATACATTGAGGATGAGCTGTGTGGCCTGCGCTTTCAACTCTCGCCCCGATCCTTTTATCAGGTTAACCGGGACCAGGCGGAGCGGCTTTACGAAAAGGCCATCGCTCTGGCGGAACTTGATAAGACAAAAACAGCTCTTGACCTCTACTGTGGTACCGGCACAATCACCCTCTGCATGGCCCGCCATGCGGGGGCGGTTATCGGCGTGGAGATCATCGAGGCGGCCATCTGGGACGCGGAGGAAAACGCGAAGCGCAACGGCGTGGAAAACGCCCGGTTCTTCTGCGCCGACGCTGGAGAGGCCGCTAAACGTTTGGCCGCCGAGGGGACGAAGCCGGATGTCATTGTCGTCGATCCGCCGCGCAAGGGTGTGAGCCTGGACGTCATTGAAGCCATGGTTACCATGAACCCGGAGCGGATCGTCTATGTCTCCTGCGATCCGGCCACCCTGGCCCGGGACGTGAAGCTCCTGGAGGAGCGCGGCTACCGCGCGACCCATGCCGAGGCCGTCGACCTCTTCCCCCGCTGCGCCCATGTGGAGACGGTTGTCTTGCTTTCCAAGGGCGAGGTCGACTCGAAAAAGATTCGGGTTGAGTTCTCTTTGGAAGATATGGATATGTCCGAATTTCAAGATGGGGCAACCTACACGCAGATCAAGGACTATGTACTGGAACATAACGGATTAAAGGTATCCAATCTGTATATCTCACAGATTAAACGGAAATGTGGGATTGAGGTTGGTAAGAACTATAATTTGCCGAAGTCCGAAG
>CAMGPO010000210.1 GCA_946060825.1 uncultured Clostridia bacterium
ACACCACCTGTATTGTCATTCTGAGCGAAGCGAAGAATCTTCTGCAGCCGGTTCCGAGAAGATTCTTCGGTCGCCAAGGCTCCATCAAAATGACATCGGTGGTGGCTGCGCGTCGTTCCCTCTGCGGACGAATCCGCATTTCGGCGCATATACGAATGATGCGTGGCAGAACTGTGCCACGCATGACTCGCTTTGATCAGTCGACGATTTCAACGGAAACCTTCTGCCCGTCGCGCTGGGCGACGGATTTGATGATGGTACGGATTTCCCTTGCAATCCGGCCCTGGCGGCCGATCACTTTGCCCATGTCCTCAGGAGCAACGCGGAGCTCCAGCACTGTCACGTCGCCGGGGATCTCGGTGACGGTCACAGCATCCGGATTGTCGACGAGATTTTTTGCCATATAGAGCAAAAGTTCTTTCATTCGCGGTTCTCCTTCGCGTGCTTACAGGGCGCCGGCCTTCTTCAGCAGGCCTCTGACGGTGTCAGTGGGCTGAGCGCCGTTCTTGATCCACTGCTGAGCCTTTTCCACGTCCACGGTGATGGTGGCGGGGTCGGTCAGGGGATTGTAGGTACCGATCTCCTCGATGCAGCGGCCATCGCGGGGGCTGCGGGAGTCAGCAACGACAATGCGGTAGTAGGGGTTCTTCTTGGCACCCATTCTGCGCAGTCTGATCTTAACCATGAAGTATTCACCTCCAAAAAAGTCTCTCTATTCGTAAAGCATATTTGCTGATTACGACTTCAAAAGCCTCCCCTTCAGGGGAGGTGCCATGCAAAGCATGACGAAGGGGTACTGCACCCCTCATGGCGCGACGGCCTCGGCGCGCCAATATCCCGCTAGGAAAATCAGAAGCCGGGGAAGCCGCCCATGCCGCCCAGGTTCGGGAAACCACCCTTGCCCATGCGCTTCATCTTTTTCTTGGCGCCGGGGGCAGAGAACTGGCGAATCATGTTCCGCATCATCTCGTAGGACTTGAGCAGCTTGTTGATCTCCTCCACCTTCACGCCGGAACCGGCCGCAATGCGACGCTTCCGGGAGTGGTTGAGGCAGCTGGGATTTTCCCGTTCGTAGGGGGTCATGGAGAGGATGATGGCCTCGGTTCTCGTCAGCG
This sequence comes from uncultured Clostridia bacterium, assembly GCA_946060825.1. Classification (GTDB taxonomy): domain Bacteria; phylum Bacillota; class Clostridia; order Oscillospirales; family Oscillospiraceae; genus RGIG3159. Next base: position 1,116 of record CAMGPO010000210.1, read on the forward strand.
CGCCCTCGTCCACCTTGACGTTCTTCATGGCGGCGCTGTTCATGCCGGGCATCATGCCCAATATCTCATCGAGGGAACCCATGCCCTTGAGCTGCATGAGCTGGTCGTAGTAGTCGGTCAGGGTGAACTTGTTGTTCTTGAGGCGCTCCTCCAGCTCCTTGGCCTTTTTCGCGTCCATGGCCTGCTCGGCCTTCTCGATCAGGGTCAGCACGTCGCCCATGCCGAGGATTCGGGAGGCCATGCGGTCGGGGTAGAAGGGCTCGATCTGGTCGAGCTTCTCACCCATGCCGGCGAACTTGATCGGCTTGCCGGTGATAGCCTTGACGGAGAGGGCCGCGCCGCCTCTGGCGTCGCCGTCCAGCTTCGTCAGCATGACGGAGTCGATGTCCAGCAGGTCGTTGAAGCTCTGGGCCGCGTTGACGGCGTCCTGACCGGTCATCGCGTCCACGACGAGCATGATCTCCGCCGGCTCGACGGCGGCCTTGATGGCCTTCAGCTCTTCCATCAGCGCTTCGTCGATGTGGAGGCGGCCTGCGGTGTCGAGGAACACCATGTCAAAGCCATGCTTTTTGGCGTATTCCACGGCGGCTTTGGCGATATCCACCGGGTTGGAGGTGCCCATCTGGAAGACCTCGATGCCCAGCTTTTCGCCCACGACCTCGAGCTGCTTGATGGCGGCGGGGCGGTAGACGTCGCAGGCGGCCAGCAAGGGCCGCTTGCCCTGTTTTTGCATCAGGCCGGCCAGTTTTGCGCCGTTGGTGGTCTTGCCTGCGCCCTGGAGGCCGACGAGCATGACGACCGTGGGGGGGCTGGAAGAAATCTGAATTTTCTGGTTTTCGCTGCCCATGAGCCTGCACAGCTCTTCGTTGACGATCTTCACGATCATCTGGGCGGGGGTCAGGCTCTCGAGAACGTCAGCGCCGACGGCCCGTGCCGTCACTTGCTTGGTGAAGTCCTTGACGACCTTGTAGCTGACGTCAGCCTCGAGCAGGGCCAGACGGATCTCGCGCATGGACTCCTTGACGTCGTTTTCGGTCAGGCGACCCTTGCTGCGGAGCTTTTGAAAGGCGTTGGAAAGTTTGTCGGAAAGGCCTTCAAATGCCATGGCGCTACTCCTTTATGAGGTCTGCGGCCGCGAGAATGCGAACCGCGAAATCGTCCCGGCCGGCGGTACGGAGGTTCTCCGCGAGGGCGGCCAGGTCGGTGTATGCACGCTGCAGCGTTCTGGCCCGGCTGACGCAGCCGAGACGCTGCTCCATAGTGCGGAGGGCAGCTTCGGTGCGGACGAGGGCGTCGTGAACGCCCTGGCGGCTGATGCCCAGCTCCTCGGCAATCTCGCCGAGGGAGAGATCCTGATTGTAGTGAAGATCGAAGCAGGCGCGCTGCCGCTCCGTGAGCATCTCACCGTAGTAGTCGTAGAGGAGCGTCAGTTCAAACGCGTCGGCTTTCATGCGGAACCCTCCTCCCTGACAAGGCGCAGGCCTTTACAGCAGAGCTATCATACAGGATTTTGGCCCGCTTGTCAAGGCTAAAACCTTGACAGTTGCAATTATTTTCTGTCCTGTGGTATACTGGGCGGGAAAGGAGATGGGATCATGCTGGAAACAGCCCTGCGATATCTGAACCGCGAGCCGCTGCGGCAGGCGCCGCTGCTGGAACCTCTGCGTCTGGGACTCTGCGAGGTGGTCTTTGCCACGGAGGACGGTGTCGTGCTGCGGCGGGAAGACACGGTGCTGCTGGCTGCCGCCACCGAGGAAGCGGCAGCCCGGCTCCCGCTGCCCGCCGCGCCCTGTTATCAGACGGCCGATGGGGCGGTGCGCCGCCGTCTGGAGGCGGAGGTCCCGGCCCGGGATCACTTCGACTGCCGCGTGGTGGTCTACACCGGCGAGCCCCTGCCGGAGCCGGAGGCCGACATCCGCGTCCTGGGGCCGGAGGCGGCGGACTTCGTCCACGCCCACTACCACACGGTGCCTGATCGGGACTACATCGTGGGCCGGTTGGAGGCCGGCGTGATGCTGGGCGTGTTTGTGGACGGCGCGCCGGCGGGTTTCATCGGCGTTCACGACGACACCAGCATGGGGATGCTGGAGGTGCTGCCGGAATACCGGCGGCGGGGCCTGGCCCGAGCGCTGGAGACGGCCCTCATCAACCGGCAGATCGCCCGGGGAATCCTGCCCTGGGGCGAGGTTTTTCTTGACAACACCGCCTCCCTGCGGCTCCAGGCCGGCCTGATGACCGACGTGGGCAGCGTCCACTGGCATTTCTCCGCGTTAATCCAAAACAGCCCCGCCTCCGGAGGGAGGCGGGGCTGTTTTTCTCAGATGCCCATGATGCGGCAGACCGTCTCCGCCGCGCCGGTGGGAAATTTGCCCCGCCGGGCCTCGACCATCGCCTCTCTGGCTTCGCTGTCCCGGAGCAGCTC
>CAMGPO010000211.1 GCA_946060825.1 uncultured Clostridia bacterium
GAAAAGGGCGCGCCGGTCAGTACGTCCTACTATTACCATATGAACCGAACCGCCGACCTGGAAAAGGTGACGGATTCAGAAGTCAACACGTCCCAGACCGATTCCGACGGCATCTCCGAGGAGGAGCTAAAGCAGGCAGAGCAGGAATTCTGGCAATAACGGAAAGGCGGCCCGGCCACCGGCGGGGCCGTCTTGTTGATTTTTGCGGGAAACTGTGCTAAAATCTCGATACCCATAGACGGGTCCCTGAGAAAGGAGGGGAATACGGTTTGAATTTTGTCCAATCGATCGGCAGCGCTCTGGCAAACAATCCTGCCATTTCGTCGGCCTTTCTGACGGTCATGCGGTATGTTTTCCCGGCGCTGGCATTTTGCGTATTGTTCCGCTGCGGAAAGTCCCTGCTGACCTTCCGGAAGCAGCCGGAGATCTGGGCCTGGCTCAACATCGGCGGGGAAACCAGTCTGCCTGTGACCCATTGGGAGAATATCATCGGCCGGGCCAGGGCCTGCGATATCGTGGTCGATTTGCCCACCATCTCCCGTTCCCATGCTGTCCTGACCCGCTACGACGATGGGAGCTGGACCATTAGCGACATCGGCTCCCGCGGCGGTGTTCAGGTGGACGGCCAGACCGTCGGCATCAAGGCCATCGACTTTGAGGAACCATTCACGCTGGGCGGCGTCGATTTCCGCCTGGAAAAGGTCACGCGGGACGAACAGGCGGAGCAGGAGAGCTACCGCGTGAAGCCCGGCAGCAAGATCAAGCAGGGCACCACGCTGTTCTATCTGACGGTGTTCCAGATTCTCGCCATGCTGCAGATGGTGCTGCACGTCGGCGCGACGGACGTTGTGAGCGTCCTCTTCGGCTACAGCGCTCTGATCGTCCTCGAATGGCTGATCTATTTGCTGTTCCGCGCCATGCGGCGCACTGGCTACGAGGTGGAGACCATCGCCTTTTTCCTCTGTACCCTCGGCGTCTCCGTCCTGGCGACGGCGGATCCGGGCGGCATGAAGAAGGAAATCGTTGCCATTATCATCGGTATTTTCCTGTTCTTCTGCGTCGGCTGGTCTCTGCGCAGCCTCGATCGGGCCAAGAAGGTGCGCTATTTGGCGGCGGCACTGGGTATCGCCCTGCTGCTGTTTAACCTGGTCTTCGGTACGGAGAAGTACGGCGCCAGAAACTGGATCATGATTGGGCCGCTGTCCTTCCAGCCCTCGGAGATCGTCAAGGTCTGCTTCGTCTTTGTCGGCGCGTCCACCATGGACCGGATCGTGTCCAAGCGGAACCTGGTGCTGTTCATCGTCTACTCTGGCTTTATCTGCGGCTGTCTTGTCCTCATCAGCGACTTCGGCGCGGCTCTGATCTTCTTCGCGGCTTTCCTGGTTATCGCCTTCCTGCGCTCCGGCAACTTCGCCGGTCTGGCGCTGATCTGCGCCGGCGTCGGCTTTGCGGCGGCCATTGCGGTGAAATTCCGGCCCTATATCCTGCGGCGCTTTGCAGCCTGGGGCCATGTCTGGGAATACGCCACCGAGTCCGGCGGCTACCAGCAGACCCGCTCCATGATGTGCATCGCCTCCGGCGGCCTCTTTGGCCTTGGGCCGGGCAATGGCTGGCTCAAATACGTTGCCGCTTCGGATACCGACCTGGTTTTTGCCCTGATCTCTGAGGAGTGGGGCTTGCTGATCGGCGTCATGATGATCGTCGCCGTCGTGGTGCTGGCCGTGTTCGTGGTACGTTCCGTAGCTGTGGCCCGCAGCAGCTTCTACACGATCGGTGCCTGCGCCGCCGTCAGCATCTTTATGATGCAGGTGGTGCTGAACGCCTTCGGCACTGTGGATTTCCTGCCGCTGACGGGCGTAACCTTCCCCTTTGTCTCCAACGGCGGCTCCAGCATGATGGCCGCCTGGGCTCTGCTCGGATTCATCAAGGCTGCGGATACCAGGCAGAATGCCAGCTTTGCCATCCGATTGCCTTCCAGAAGAAAACGAAAGGAGGCAGACGAGGATGAATAGAGTTTCCAAACGCGCCTGGGTCGTCCTGGTGGTGGCTGGGCTGATTCTGGCCGCCCTGCTGGGCTTTGTGGCAACCTATTTTGTCAGGGCGGCGGATTGGGTTTCCTTCCCGGGCAGCCCCCATCTCTATTCCGGCGTGAATCCCAACACCGGTGTCGTCACGGACCGCACCGGTGTCCAGCTCCTGGACGCCACCGACGAGCGTACCTATTCGGACGATCTGACCCTGCGGCTGGCGACCATCCATCTGCTGGGCGACCGCTATGGCTATATTGAGGCTCCGGTGCTCGGCCACTATTCGGACAAGCTGGTTGGCTTCAACGTCATCACAGGCCTCTACCACACGGAGAACGACACGCGTACGGCGGCGTTGTCTCTGAGCGCCAGGGCGCAGTCGGCTGCCTACAGCGCTCTGGCGGGCCGGAAGGGGACTGTCGGCGTCTACAACTACAAGACCGGCGAGATTCTCTGCGCCGTGACTTCCCCGAGCTATGACCCGGACAATGTGCCGGACATTGCAAACGACACCACCGGGGCCTACGACGGTGTCTACGTCAACCGCTTCTTCAGCGCCACCTACACGCCCGGCTCCATCTTCAAGGTGCTGACCACGGCGGCCGCCCTGGAGCAGGTGGCCGGTATTGCGGACCAGACCTTCTACTGCGAAGGCTCCACCATTGTGGACGGCGAGCTGATCACCTGCACCGGCGTCCACGGCACCCAGACCCTCGGCCAGGCACTCAGTAATTCCTGCAATGTGGCCTTTGCGGAGATCACGCAGCAGGTGGGCAGGGAGAACATGGAGGCCTACGTGGAGAAAGCAGGTATCCGCAGCCGGCTCAGCTTTGACGGTGTGACAACTGCTGCCGGCAACTTCGACGTCTCCGACGCTTCGGTGCCCAGTCTGGCCTGGTCGGGCATCGGCCAGTATACCGACCTCGTGAACCCTTGCCAGTATATGGTGTTCATGGGTATGATTGCCAACGGCGGCGAGGCGGCCCTGCCGCACCTGATGCAGCAGATCACCGAGGGCAGCAGCGTCAAATATGAGGCGAAAACCGAGATGCTGAAGAGCGGCCTTGTGCCGTCGACGACGGAGCTTGTTGCGCGGATGATGCGGGACAACGTGGTGAACAGCTACGGCACGGGCCTGTTCCCGGATGTAGAGGTCTGCGCCAAATCCGGCACGGCGGAGACGGGCGAGGGAAAAGCGCCCAACGCCATGTTCGCCGGCTTTGTGAAGGATGAACGCTATCCGTTGGCCTTCATCGTCGTGGTGGAGGAGGGAGGCTACGGTTCCCAGACGGCTGCGCCAATCGCTGGACAGGTTCTCTCTGCCTGCATCGCCGATCTGGACGGTGGAAATTAAGACGAGAAATTCCCGGAAACCACTTGACAAACGGGAAGGGTTCTTGTATTATATTAGAGCTGTTTGTGACTAAGACAGGCAAACAGCCCCCCGTGGAGAGGTGGCTGAGCTGGCCGAAGGCGCACGATTGGAAATCGTGTATACGTGG
>CAMGPO010000212.1 GCA_946060825.1 uncultured Clostridia bacterium
GAACGCCTGCCGAAAGTCTGCGGCGGCGGCAGCGTTTATCGCGTTGACCCTGAGTACATCGCCGGCAAGCTGACCATCTTTACATCTCTGCCGGAGGACAGCTACCTCGAAACCATCATCAAGCGCTGATCCGAAAGAAAGGAGCATATTGTATGTCCGATCATAAGGCAATCTACGCATCAAATCAGGCCCCGGCTGCCATCGGCCCCTATTCCCAGGCAGTCGGCGCCGGCGGCTTCCTGTTCCTGTCCGGTCAGACTGGCACAGATCCCGCCACCGGTGAATTTGTTCCCGGCGGAGTACCGGAACAGACGCGCCAAATCTTCCGAAATCTCCGCGCAGTTCTGGAATCTGCCGGTCTCACCCTCGAGGACACAGTCAAGACCACTGTTTTCCTCACAGATCTTACTCAGTTTTCCGCAATGAACGCTGTCTACGCCGAGAATTTTCCGGGTGGCTTCCCTGCCCGCTCCTGCATCCAGGTGGCAGCGCTGCCGAAGGGCGCCCAGGTTGAGATCGAGTTGATTGCCAAAATCCCCCGTTAACGTCAGTGGAGCCACGGTTCACCGTGGCTCCACATGTTTCTCGTTTCCAGCCCTTTTCCGGAAAAACCTCTGTCTTTTTTTCCGGTTCCATGGTATCATGAAAAGAGAGATTTGTAAATTGCGCCGTGCGAAATCGATTCCGCGCGGCGGGCCGCCCCGGCGGCAGAAAGGACGGTACCCATGAAAATCGTCATCCTCGACGGCTATGTGGAAAACCCCGGCGACCTGAGCTGGGATGACCTCGCCGCCCTTGGCGAGCTGACGGTCTACGACCGCACCTCCCTGACCGACGAGCAGGAGATCATCGACCGCATCGGCGATGCCGAGATCGTCTTCACCAACAAGACGCCGATCTCCCGCCACGTCATCGACGCCTGCCCGAACCTGAAATTCATCAGTATGCTGGCCACGGGCTATAACGTCGTCGACTACGCCTCTGCCCGGGAGAAGGGCATCCCCCTCTCCAATGTGCCCACCTACGGCACCGCCTCCGTCTCCCAGTTTGCCATTGCCCTCCTGCTGGAGGTCTGCCACCATGTCGCCCACCACGACCGGGCCGTCCACGAGGGCCGCTGGGAGACCAGCGCCGACTGGTGCTTCTGGGACTACCCCCTGATCGAGCTTGCCGGCAAAACCATGGGAATCATCGGCTTCGGCCGCATCGGCCAGCAGACCGGCCGCATCGCCAAGGCCCTGGGCATGAAGATCCTCGCCCACGACAGCCGCCCCAACGACACCGGCCGCGAGATCGGCGAATACGTCGATCTCGACACCCTGCTCCGGGAGTCCGACGTCGTGGCCCTCCACTGTCCCCTCTTCCCCGAGACGAAGGGCATCATCAATCGTGACACTTTGGCCAAAATGAAGCCCACGGCCATCCTCCTGAACAACAGCCGCGGCCCCCTGGTGGTGGAGCAGGATCTGGCCGACGCCCTGAACGAGGGAACCATTTACGCCGCTGCCGTGGACGTGGTGGACACCGAGCCGATCCGGGGCGACAATCCCCTGCTCACGGCCAAAAACTGCCTCATCACACCCCACATCTCCTGGGCGCCGAAGGAAAGCCGCCAGCGCATCATGGACTGCTCCATTGAGAACGTCAAAGCCTTCCTGGCTGGTTCACCGATTCATGTCGTCAATGAATAATAATGTATCGAAAACCGTTGCAGAAACGGCTCCGGTATTGTATAATGGTTGCGGCAAATCATAGAAAACTGCTTCTGTTCCAAATAATAAGGAGGTAACAAGCGTGGTAGTTTCCAAAAAGAAACCCATCGAAGAGCTGATGGCGATGCTCGGCGACGCGAAGAAGGTCGGCATTGTCGGCTGCAAGAGCTGCGCCAGCGCCTGCGCCGTCGGCGGTGAAAAAGAGTGCAACGAGATGAAGGCCTATCTGGAAGAGAAGGGCATCGAGGTTGTCGGCATCGTCATGCCCGACGAGAGCTGCCATAAGATGCTGCTCCGCAAGGAGATCAAGCCCGTCATGGCGGAGAAGCCCGACGCGATCATCTCCATGGCCTGCGGCTCCGGATGTCAGACCGTGGCCCAGAACGTCAATGTCCCCGTCTATCCGGCGAACAACACCTTCTTCGTTGGCCAGACCGAGCGCGTCGGTATGTTCAACGAGATGTGCCGCACTTGCGGCGACTGCGTCCTCGGCCAGACCGGCGGCATCTGCCCCATCACCAAGTGCGCCAAGTCCCTGGTCAACGGCCCCTGCGGCGGCCAGAAGAACGGCAAGTGCGAGGTTGATCCGAGCAACGACTGCGCCTGGATCCTGATCTACAAGAAACTTCAGGAGATCGGCCAGCTGAGCCGGATGGAAGCCACCCAGGAAGACAAGGACAACACCGCCCACCTGTGGCCCATGAGCGTGAACACGCGGGAGGTAAAGAAATGAGCAAACTGCAGCAGGCTTTTGCCGAAGGCAAGTTCGGCGTGACCGCCGAAATGGCGCCCCCCAAGGGCTATGATTTCTCCGAGGAGATGGAAGTTGCCAAGCTCATCAAGGATCTGGTTCACGGCATCAACGTGACGGACATGCAGTCCGCCTGCCTGAAGGCCTCCTCCCTGGGCTTCTGCATCGCCCTGAAGCAGATCGGCGCGGAGCCGATCCTGCAGATGACCGGCCGCGACCGCTCCAGAATGGCGATCATGGGCGAGTTCCTGTCCGCCGCCTATTTTGGCATCGACACCATGCTGGCCCTGACCGGCGACCACACCTACGTCGGCGACTGCAAGGCCTCCAAGCCCGTCTTTGACCTCGACTCTGTCGGTATCCTGAAGATGCTGACCAAGATGGAAGCCACCGGCACCGACTGCGGCGGCAACCCCCTGACCTCCACCCCCAAGTTCTACAAGGGCGCGTCCGTCACCCCCGTCTATGAGCCCGTCTGGCTCCAGATCAACAAGCTGAAGAAGAAGGTCGACGCCGGCGCCGAGTACGTCCAGACCCAGGCCATGTTCAGCGCCGACGCTCTGGAGGACTTCATGAACGAGGTCGCCAAGGAGAACATCAAGGTCCATCTGATGGCCGGCATCATCCCGCTGAAGGCCGCCGGTATGGCCCGGTACATGAACGAGAACGTCCCCGGCATCGCCGTTCCGGACGATATGATCCAGCGCCTGGCCGCGGCTGCCGCCGAGGGCAAGGAGAAGGGCGTCAAGGGCCTGCCTGCCAAGGCCGGCATCGAGATGGCCGCTGACCTGATCCGCGACATCAAGAGCCGCGGCATCTGCGACGGCATCCACCTGATGACCATCGGCGCGGAGAAGAACATCCCGACCATCCTCGAGAAGGCCGGCATCGACATCAACGCGTAATTTCAGAGCAGAAACGGGACAGTCCGCCGGACTGTCCCGTTTTTTTGCAGGGGCGGAGTCCCCCAGGCGACAAACCCCCGGACAGAAGCAACCGTCCGGGGGCCTTTGCTTATTTCAGCTCATCGTTGTAGTGGGCGCGCTCGCCGCCGATGGACTT
>CAMGPO010000213.1 GCA_946060825.1 uncultured Clostridia bacterium
CAGCCAGTACGACTCCTACCGGGGCGTCATCGTCTACCTCCGGGTGTTCAACGGCGTTGTCCGGCCCGGTATGGAGGTCAGAATGATGGGTACCGGCGCCGTCTACCGCGTGGTCGAGGTGGGCGTTCTGGAACCGAAAAACATGGTACCCACGGAGGAACTGGCCGCCGGCGAGGTCGGCTACCTGACCGCCTCCATCAAGACCGTCTCCGACACCCGGGTCGGCGACACCATCACTGGCATCGAGAATCCCACGGACGAAGCCCTGCCGGGCTACAAAACCGTGCAGCCCATGGTGTTCTCCGGCATCTACCCCGCCGACGGCTCCAAGTACGGCGACCTGCGGGACGCCCTCGAAAAGCTGAAGCTGAACGACGCCTCCATGTCCTACACCCAGGAAAACTCCATCGCCCTGGGCTTCGGCTTCCGCTGCGGCTTCCTGGGCCTGCTCCACATGGAGATCATCATGGAGCGCCTCGAGCGGGAATACAACCTCGACCTCATCACCACCGCCCCCAACGTCGTCTACCACGTCTACAAGACCGACGGCACCATGGTGGAGGTCTACACCCCTCTGAACTACCCCGATCCCGCCGAGATTGAGCATGCCGAGGAACCATTTGTCAAGGCCAGCATCATCGCCCCGCCGGAATACGTGGGCAGCATCATGGATCTCTGCCAGCAGCGCCGGGGCGAATACCGGGATATGTCCTACCTCGACCAGAGCCGGGTGGAGCTGCACTACGATATGCCTCTCAACGAGATCATCTATGATTTCTTCGACGCCCTCAAGTCCCGCACCCGGGGCTACGGCTCCCTGGACTATGAGCTGAGCGGCTATCGGCCCTCGAAGCTGGTGAAGCTGGACATCCTCCTGAACGGCGAGGTCATCGACGCCCTGAGCTTCATCCTCTTTGCCGACAACGCCTATCCCCGGGCGCGGAAGATCTGCGAAAAACTGAAGGAGAACATCCCGCGCCAGATGTTTGAGATTCCGGTCCAGGCCGCCATCGGCGGCAAGGTCATCGCCCGGGAGACCATCAAGGCCCTGCGCAAGGACGTCCTCGCCAAGTGCTACGGCGGCGACATCACCCGGAAGAAAAAGCTGCTGGAAAAGCAGAAGGAGGGCAAAAAGCGGATGCGGTCCTTCGGCACCGTCTCCGTCCCCTCGGAGGCCTTCATGGCCGTCCTCAAGCTGGACGAATAGCACATTCCCTGTCATTCTGAGCCGCGCAGCGGCGAAGAATCTTTGCCCGTCCGCATCAGATTCTTCACTTCGTTCACACCCGCCCGCAGGCGGGCGCTTACAGAGCGCAACCGAGCGAAGCGAGGCTTTTAGCGCGAAGTGGAATGACATTTCCGGCATCCCATGCGCTCCACCTTTCAAATCAGGAGAAACCTATGGAACAGCAACTCAAATCCCTCGGGATCTACATCCACATTCCTTTCTGCCGGAGCAAATGCGAATACTGCGACTTCTACTCCCTGCCCGGCGGCAAGAACCGCAAGGCCATGGAGGACTATGCCCAGGCCGTCATGCTCCACCTGAAGGAGGCGGCCCAGCGGGCCGCGGAATACGAAGTCGACACAGTCTACTTTGGCGGCGGCACCCCCAGCTTTTTCGGCGAGGAGGGCCTGCGGCGGCTGCTGGACGAGATCGACCGGCGCTTCATCCTCCGGCCCGACGCCGAGGTCACCTTCGAGGCCAATCCGGACAGCGTCTCCGCCCCCGCCCTGCGGCGGCTGCGGAAAGCCGGCTTCAACCGCATCTCCATCGGCGTTCAGTCCGACCGGGATGAACAGCTCCGGGCTCTGGGCCGGCCCCACAGCTTCCAGCAGGCCAGAGAAGCCGTGGCCGCGGCAAAGGACGCCGGCTTCGACAACCTCTCCCTGGACCTGATGTACGGCCTACCGGGCCAGAGCCGCGACCAGTGGGCCGGCACCCTCCAAAGCATCATCAAGCTTCGCCCCGCCCATATCTCCTGCTATGGCCTGCGGGTTGAGGAGGGTACACCCCTCTACGAGTACAAGGACTGCGCAAACCTGCCCGACGACGACGCCCAGGCCGATATGTACCTCTATGCCGTCGACACCCTGGAATCCTACGGCTACCGCCAGTACGAGATCTCCAACTTCTCCCGGGAGGGCTTCGAGTCGAAGCACAATCTGCGTTACTGGCTCGGCGGCGAATATCTCGGTTTTGGCCCGGCAGCGGCCTCAGACTTTGCAGGGAAGCGGTTCACCTACCAGCGGGATCTCCAGGGCTATGTCGAGGGCATCTTCGGCGGCGCGCCGGTGCTGTCGGAGTGCGAGTCCATCCCCCTGCGGGAGCGCGCCGGCGAGTACCTGATGCTCCGCCTGCGCACCCGCTACGGCATTGAGGCAAAGGAATACCACCGGATGTTCCGCATGGACTTCGCGCCGCTGGAGGAGATCCTGGAGCAGCTTCATAAGGCCCGCTATGCCACGAAGGAAAACGGCCGCTGGCGGCTGACCGCCCAGGGCTTCCTGCTCTCCAACCAGATCATTCTGGCCCTTCAGGAGGCCCAGCGGGAATCCGCCGCCTTCTGGGTCGATCCGGATGCCCTCTAGGCCACCAGATGTTGTGAAATTCCCCGGTGAAGACCACAATTTTTCGGATTCTGCCCGGAAAGTCGAAAATTTAGTTGACATTTTTGGTTAGAATACGGTATAATATTTCTCGCATATGCCCCAGGAGGGCGAAAACGCTTGTTTTTGCACGCTGCGGCTGCCGCCCCTCGGCAGCTGTTGAGCATATTTGAACAGGAGGTGTACACAAATGCTGCGTACCTATCAGCCCAAGAAGCGCCACAGATCCAAAGTCCACGGTTTCAGACAGAGAATGGCGACCGCCAATGGTCGGAAGGTCCTCTCCCGCCGCCGTGCCAAGGGCAGAAAAGTGATCTCCGCTTGATCGCCCGCAGGCCAATACCGCTCTGAATTCGAGGTTTTTTAAGGGGTGAATGGAAGCATTTCTGTTCGCCCCATCAGTTTATTAGTCGGAAGCTCCGGAGGCCGCCCATGCGTTTTTCCCACAGCATGAAAGAGAATAGCCTGTTCCGGCGGCTCTATGCCCGGGGAAAGTCTGCGGCCAACTCCTATCTGGTGATCTACTGCCGGAAAAACGGCAGCACGGAGAACCGCATCGGCTACACCGTCAGCAAAAAGCTGGGCCACGCCGTCGTGCGCAACCGGGTCCGCCGCCGCCTGCGGGAGATCTACCGTCTCCATGAGTCTGAATTCCTCTCGGGTCGGGACATCGTTGTCGTCGCCCGGAGCCGGACGGTCGGCGCCCCCTATGCCAAGCTGGAGCGTGCCTTTCTGTCCCTGTCCGAAAAGCTGGGACTGCTTGCGGAAAAGAGGGATGACCCTGAAACGCCTGCTGATTAAACTGATCCGCTTCTACCAGAAGTCTATATCGCCGCTGTTTCCGCCCCGGTGCCGGTTTGTTCCGACC
>CAMGPO010000214.1 GCA_946060825.1 uncultured Clostridia bacterium
GCGACGAGAACACCCCCGCCGACAACTGCGTCACTGTCCGTGATCGCGACACCATGGAGCAGGTTCGCTTGCCCATCGATCAGCTCGTCTCCTGGCTCGAGGAAAAGCTGGCCTTCTGATTCACCGCCATACAGCAACCCCCTGCCGGATGCCAGCAGGGGGTTTTGTCATTCTGAGCGAAGCGAAGAATCTTCTGTATAACCTTCAGATTCTTCGTCGCTGACGCTCCTCAGAATGACAGAACAGAGACAGCAGCATGACCGAATAGTCATGCCGCAGCTTTTTTTATTTCAGGTTGACCTCGAGCAGAACCGGGTTGTGGTCGGAGGCGTGGAACTGAAGATCCAAGGTCTCTACCGACGTGACCTCCACGTTGGGGGAGACGATGAAGCCGTCGATCACATAGAACTGGGTGGCCTCGTCAGTCGGGTCATAGGGCATATTCAGCAGGCGGCAGGTAGGCATAGTCGTGTCGTAGGCGAACTGCCAGCCCTCGGGCAGAAGCTCATTTTCCAGCACGCCGGGGGTCCAGAGGGACGGGTCTTTGACCGGGTATTGCTCCAGACTGCCGGGGAAGGTCTGGTTGAAGTCGCCGCCGGCAATCACATAGTTGCCCTTTTCGTATTCCTCCTGCAGGACGGACAGCAGCACCTTGGTCTGTTCGATCTTGCCCTCGCCGTCGTCATAGGCCTCCAGATGGAGGTTGACCAGCACCAGTTCCTTATCGCTGCCCGCGATGGGCGTGCGGGTCACCAGCAGGCAACGTTTGATGTTGGCCGTGGACACCGGCCACTTGAAGGGGCAGGGAAGGCTGACGCGCTCCGCCTCTGCGATGTCCCAGGGCGTCAGCGTCTCGACGCCGGAGCGGATCCTGCCCATGGGCGGAAGGGGAATCGGCACAAAGGGGCAGTCGTAGTTGATGGCATAGCTGGCCGCCAGACCGGTTCCCAGAAAATACTCTGCCGTCTGGTCGATGCGGTAGGTGCGGGAGGAATCCTGGTCGACCTCCTGCAGCAGGGTGAAGTCGGCGGCGGTGTCCTCGATCAGGGCCATGATCTCGGCGAGATTCTCCCGAACCCGGTTTTCATCGGAGGACTTGACGCTTTTTCCGCCATCCATGAAGAAATCGGCATTGTCACCCAGGCCGGCGTAGCCAGTGTTAAAGCTGAGCACCCGGACGGTATCGCCGGAGAAGGCCTGCGGATCGATGGAGACGGAGGGGATCGCGGCTTCCTCCCGGTCGGCCGGTTTGAACTCGGTGATGGAGAGCCAGGCAATCAGGCCAACAACAGCAACCAGCAGCGTCAGCAGAATGACACCCAGAATTTTCAGAACTTTTTTCATACAGATTCCTCCCTATTTGTGGTATTTCGTACCGGCCTGGATGGACTCGGCCCGGTAGATCTGTTCCAGCAGCATAACGCGGAACAGGTGATGGGGAAAGGTCATTTTGCTGACAGAGAGCCGAAGATCGGCCATGGCCTTGACCGATGGGTCGATGCCGAAGCTGCTGCCGATCAGGAAGCAGGCCGACGACTTCCCGCCGGTCTTGATCCGCCGCAAGGTGTCCGCCAACTCCTCCGAGGACAGCTCCCTGCCCTCCGGCGTGCAGACACAGAAAAAGGCTCCCTTGGGAATTCGCTTTTTGATTTCCTCCGCCTCTTTGGTAAGACCGGCCTGGATCTCCGCCGCCGTGGGATTTTCCGGCAGACGGCACTCCGGCAGCTCCACCAGACTGCAGGCGCAGAAGCCCTGCAGCCGCTTGCGGTACTCCTCGCATGCCGCGAGGTAAAATTTTTCTTTCAGCTTTCCGACGGTCAGAATCGTAACGGTGAACATGACAGGCCCCCTTTCGGAGTTATGGAAATTTTACCATAGCGGGAAGGAAAAAGCAATTCTGTGAAAGTCTGTATGAGTACGACAAAAAAGGGGATGATAAGAGTAATTCTTTTATTATAATGTATTCCTTGCAAAAAGGGCTGTTTTATGGTATGATAAAAATACAGAATTTTTCGGTTTTTTCGCGGGAAAACCGTTGAAAAATCCCTGGAAAGGAGCTATGTCATGTACTCCTCCGCCTACATCTGGGGCAGAATTATTTCCGCCCTGGAAAAGCAGTTGACGGTCCCGGTCGTCTCCTCCTATCTGGACGATGCGGAGATCGTCGAGGTGACGGATACCACCATCGTCCTCTATACGCCATCGGAATACCGCAAGGAAATGATTCTCGGCCGGTTCTCCCTCTACATCAAGGAAGCCATGCGGGAGCTTTTTGACCGGGACGTGGAGCTGGAAGTGCTCAGCGGCAGTGAAGCCGATGCCTACCGCACCTCCCACGGCCAGGAAGAACCCTTCATGTTCAACCCCCAGTTCACCTTTGACCGCTTCGTGGTTGGTTCCTCCAACCGGTTCGCCCACGCGGCGGCCGTGGCCGTGGCCAACAATCCCGCCGAGTCCTATAACCCGCTGTTTATCTACGGCCAGTCCGGCCTCGGCAAGACCCACCTGCTCTACGCCATCGCCGGAGAGATCCACCGCCAGCATCCCGACTTCAAGATCGTCTACATCAAAGGCGACCAGTTCACCAATGAGCTGATTGCCGCCCTGCAGGAGGGCAAAAACGTGGAATTCCGAACCAAATACCGGAATGCCGATCTCTTCCTCGTGGACGACATCCAGTTTATCGCCGGCAAGCAGAGCACCCAGGAGGAATTTTTCCACACCTTCAATTCCCTCTACGAGGCGAAAAAGCAGATCGTCCTGACCTCCGACCGGCCGCCCAATGAGATGCAGCTTCTCGAGGACCGGCTCAAAACCCGGTTTGAGTGGGGTCTGCTGGCGGACATTCAGCCGCCGGACTACGAAACGAGAATGGCCATCATCAAGAACAAGGCCTATTCCCTGGGACTTCGCCTCCCCGACGACGTCTGCTCCTACATCGCGGAGAATATCACTACCAACGTGCGGCAGATCGAGGGCACCGTGAAAAAAATCATGGCCTACCGCGATCTGACCGGCAATGAGATTGATCTCTCCTCTGTTTCCCGGGCAATCAAGGATATGTACAAGGGCAAGTCCACCACGGTGCCGACGCCCAGCCTGATCATCTCCGAGGTCTGCTGTTTCTACTCCATCGAGGAAAACGTCCTTCGCGGCACCCTCAAGGACAAGGTCACGGCGGAGGCCCGACAGGTTGCCATGCACCTGATCCGCAAGCTGACCAACCTGAGCTACCCGGACATCGGCAAGGAGTTCGGCAAGGACCACACCACGGTCATCCACGCCTGCAAAAAGGTCAACGCCATGCTCCAAACCCCGGGCAACGGCATCGCGGAAAATATCCGAGACATCACGGCAAATATCAACAGCAAGCTGTGAACTGTGAATGCGCAGCCTGTGAATTCTGATTTGACATAATTTTCCTGTCAAACTCTGTGGAAATCCCTGCCCGGTTATCCACAATCC
>CAMGPO010000215.1 GCA_946060825.1 uncultured Clostridia bacterium
CCCCATTGGCGGCGGTGTGCCCGTCTCCATCCAGCCCATGCTGAATACGAAAACCACCGATGTGGCCGGTTCCCTCCGGCAGATCGAGGCCCTGGCAGAGGCCGGGTGTCAGATTGCCCGGCTGGCCGTGCCGGATATGGATGCGGCGAGAGGCTTTGCGGAGATCTGCAGGGAGTCACCACTGCCCCTGGTGGCCGATATCCACTTTGACTACCGGCTGGCCATCGCTGCTGCCGAGGGCGGGGCGGCCAAGATTCGCCTGAACCCCGGCAACATCGGCGGAGCCGACCGGGTCAAGTCTGTGGTCGAGGTCTGTAAGGCCCGCCATATCCCGATCCGCATCGGCGTCAACGGCGGCAGCCTCGACAAGGCCCTGCTGGAAAAATACGGCCATCCCACGGCGGAGGCGTTGGTGGAGAGCGCCTTCTCCCACATCCGGCTGCTGGAGGAGCAGGACTTCACGGACATTTGCATTTCGATGAAGTCCTCCAACGTCCCGCTGATGATGCGGGCTTACCAGCTCATGGATAAACAGTGCGACTACCCGCTCCATGTGGGCGTGACGGAGACCGGCACCGAGTACATGGGCACGATCAAGTCGGCCATGGGCATCGGCGGCCTGCTGTGTCAGGGCATCGGCGACACCATCCGCGTGTCTCTGACCGCCGACCCAGTGCGGGAGGTCTACGCGGCCAAGGCCATTCTGAAGGCCGCCGGTCTGCGGCAGGAGGGGGTCAACATCGTGGCCTGTCCCACCTGCGGCCGGACGCGGATCGACCTGATCGGCCTTGCCAACCGGGTAGAGGAGGCCCTCAAAGACTGCGGCAAGCCCATCACCGTGGCGGTCATGGGCTGCATCGTCAACGGCCCCGGCGAAGCCCGGGAGGCCGACGTGGGCATCGCCGGCGGCGAGGACTGCGGCGTGCTGTTCGTGAAGGGCGAACTCAAGGAGCGCCTGCCCTACGACGAGCTGCTGCCGGCCCTGCTCCGCTATGTGGATGCATTATAAAAGAGATACAAAGGAGATCCCATGGAAAATATCGTGACCCTGCGTGAGATATTTTCTGAATATGACTTCGGCGCCGTCCTCGGCTCTGCCCAGGTGCAGCACCTGACCATCGACCGGGAGAGCCGCCGCGTCGCCGTTGAGGCGGCGCTGGGCGACTATGTCCCGGCGGCGGAGATCGAGGCGGCGGAACAGGCCATCGGCCGGAAGTACCTGCTGGGCCGCCTGTTCGTGACGCCCCATTTTCCCCCGGAGAGTCTGGAACGCCTGGACTTTTCGGAGCTGAATGAACTGCTGATCCGGGAGTATTCCCCGGCGGCCGGCTCCCTGGCTGGCTGTACCTGGACGCTGGAGGGTAATCGCCTGACCCTCAGGCTCCGGGCCAACGGCAGGGACGCCATCGAGCAGCAGATGCCCAAGGTTCGCAACTATCTGTTTGAGCGCTTCGGCAGACGGATGGAGACCGCCGTTGAGGCGGGACACGCCCTGGAGGGCCAGGCCCTCTATGACGAGCTGGCCCGTCTCCGGCAGGAGGCCATCGCCTCGGTGCCCGAGCCGGTGTTCCGGGATAAGGCTGCCCCGGCTGCGGCGGCAAAGCCTCAGGAGAATACCATCCTCGGCAAGCCCTTCAAGGGCCAGCCCACGCCGATGAAGGATCTGAACCTCGATATGTACAAGGTCATCGTCGAGGGCCGGGTCTTCGCTGTGGAGCACCGGGAGCTGAAAAAGCGCAACGCCTGGGTCATCTGCTTCGACATCACCGACTTCACCGGCTCCGTCCGCATCAACCAGTTCATGGAGGCGGACAGGGCCAAGCCGGTGCTGGACGCCATCAACAAGCCGGGCCTCTGGCTGAAAATCCAGGGCAAGATGAGCTTCAACAAATATGAGAATGATCTGGTGCTGGAACCGGCGGCCATCATGATCGGCAAGCAGCCGGTGCGGGAGGACACGGCTCCGGAGAAGCGGGTGGAGCTGCACCTGCACACCACCATGTCCTCCATGGACGCCCTGACCAAGACCGCCGACGCCGTGAATACCGCCGCCCGCTGGGGTCACAAGGCCATCGCCATCACCGACCACGGCGGCTGCCAGTCCTTCCCGGATGCGCTGAAAGCCTCCGGCAAGGCCAAGGTCGCCGGTACCGGCCAGCCCATCAAAATCCTCTACGGCTGCGAGGGCTACTTCGTCAACGACGTGGACGACCGCATTGCCGTCCACGGGGAGAGCACACTTCCCTTTGATACGGAGATCGTGGCCTTCGACCTGGAGACCACGGGCCTCTCCGCCCAGAACGACACGATTATCGAGATCGGCGCGGCCATCTTCCGGGGCGGCGAGGTGGTGGACCGGTTCCAGACCTTCGTGGACCCGGGCCGTCCGCTGGCCCGGAAGATTGTCGACCTGACCGGCATCACCGACGAGATGCTCCGGGGCGCTCCGGCCATCGAGGACGTGCTGCCCAAGTTCCTCGCGTTCTGCGGCGGCCGGCCCCTGACGGCCCACAATGCCGACTTCGACGTGGGCTTCATTGCGGCTGCCTGCCGCCGGATGGACATCGACTACAATCCGGTCTATCTGGACACCCTGATTATGGCCCAGAATCTCCTGCCGGAGCTGGGCAAGTACAAGCTGAACATCGTGGCGGATCACCTGGGCCTGCCGGACTTCAACCACCACCGGGCCGTGGACGACGCGATCACCTGCGGCCAGCTTCTCCAGCGCTTCCTGGGGATGCTCCGGGAGGACGGTCTCTCCGTCATCGACGAGATCAACCCGCGAATGGAGGCCCTTCGCTCCGGCAGCAAGCGGCTGGAGGGCCGCCATGCCCGTCACATCCTCCTCTTTGCCAAGAACAACACCGGACTCCGGAACCTCTACCGTTTGGTGTCCTACGGCAACCTCCAATATTTCAAGCGGGTGCCGCGGATCCCCAAGTCGGAGCTGATCGCGTGGCGTGAGGGCCTGATCGTTGGCTCCGCCTGCGAGGCCGGCGAGCTGTTCCAGGCCATTGTGGCCCATAAGAGCTACGACGAGTGCAAGCGCATCGCCTCCTTCTACGATTTTCTGGAGATCCAGCCCCTCTGCAACAACCGCTTCATGCTGGAAAAGGGCCTGGCCGCCGATGAGGAGGAGCTGCGGGAGTTCAACCGTATGGTGGTGCGGCTTGGCGAGGACCTGGGCAAGCCTGTCGTCGCCACCGGCGACGTGCATTTCCTCAATCCCGAGGACGAGATCTACCGCCACATCCTGCTGGCCTCCCGCAAGTTCGACGACTGCGACAAGCCCCTGCCCCTCTACTTCAAGACCACCGACGAGATGCTGGAGGAATTCTCTTACCTCGGAGCGGAGAAGGCCTCCGAGATCGTCGTCACCAATACAACTCTGATCGCCGATATGTGCGAGACCATCCGG
>CAMGPO010000216.1 GCA_946060825.1 uncultured Clostridia bacterium
ACTTCAAGGGGCGGAACCTGTCAAGTAATGGCCCCTGTCAGATCCAACCAGAGGTTCGGACCGGGACTTGTACCAGTGGAAAAAATATTGTATACTAAGGAAAATTCCGAAAAGGAGCATAGTCTATGCGGATTCTGGTCATCGGCGGCGGCGCCTCCGGCATGATGGCCGCCCTGACGGCGGCGGAGCAGACGGACCATCAGGTCACGGTGCTCGAGCGGCAGGCCCGGGTGGGCCGCAAGCTGGCAGCCACCGGAAACGGCCGCTGCAACCTCACCAATCAGAGCGCGTCTCCCGCCTGCTACCACGGCGGACGTGCAGACTTTGTCCGTCTGGTACTGGACGCCTTCCCCGTTCCCGACACGCTGAGCTTCTTCCGCAATCTGGGCCTCTTGACGGTCACGGAGCCGTCGGGCCGGGTCTACCCCTTCTCCGACCAGGCCGGCAGCGTCGTGGACGTGCTGCGGCTCGCCATGGAGCAGCGGGGCATTGTTCTGGAGGCCGGCTGCGAGGTCAGCGCCCTCACCTTCCGCGACGGGGCCTTTTTTGCCGAGACGAATCTGCGGCGCTTTGCCGCCGACCGGGTCATCGTGGCCTGCGGCGGCATAGCCGGCGGCAAGCTCGGCGGCACCGGCTCCGGTTACGCCCTGCTCCGCAGCTTTGGCCACCGCTGCACGAAGCTCTATCCGGCGCTGGTGCAGCTCAAGACGGATCCCCAGTGGGTGCGTTCCCTCAAGGGTGTCCGGGCGGAGGCCGCCGTCCGTCTGATGCAGAACAACATTCTTCTGGCTGACAGCCGCGGAGAGGTGCAGTTCACCGAGTACGGCGTCAGCGGCCCGGCTGTCTTTGAGATCTCCCGGGCGGCCTCCGTCTCCGGAACCGGGCAGACCGTTATTCTCGACCTGCTGCCGCCCATGGAGGAATCGGAACTGGCAGAATTCCTCCACGCCAGAGCACAGCAATTCCCCACCCTGACCCTGGAAAACTTCCTGACCGGCATTCTTCAGAACCGGCTGGGCCGCACCGTTCTCCGGGCCTGCGGCTTTACTCTCGACAAAACCGCTGCTGTGCTGCACAGGCAGGACTTCCGCGCCATCGCCGCGAAGATCAAGGCTTTTGATCTGCCGGTGCAGGGTACCATGGGCATGGATCAGGCCCAGGTGACCGCCGGAGGCATCGAGACAAACGGTTTTAATCCGGAAACTCTGGAAAGCAGACTACGGCCTGGACTTTATGCCTGCGGCGAGGTGCTGGACGTCGACGGCGACTGCGGCGGCTTCAATCTGCAGTGGGCCTGGTCCTCCGGCCATCTGGCAGGCCAGTTGAAAGGAACACACCATGATTCGAATTCGTGATATCGCTTTGCGCCCCGGTGAGGGCACGACCCAGCTTTTTCAGGCGGCGGCGCGGCTCCTCAAATGCACCCAGAAAGAAATCCTGCGGCTGCAGATTGTCAAGCGCTCCATCGACGCACGGAAAAAACAGGATGTCCGTATCGTCTACACCGTCGACGTGGCTGTTAAAGGTGACGAGCGCCAGCGCATAGAACGGGCCAAAAACCCGAAAGTGACCCAGTCGGCCTACCGCCCCTATCACCTGCCGGTGCCGGCGTCCCAGCCCGGGCACCGGCCCGTCGTCGTGGGCTTTGGCCCCGGCGGGATGTTCGCAGCCCTGACCCTGGCCGAGGCCGGCCTCCGGCCCATCGTACTGGAACGGGGCCTCGACGCTCAGACACGCCACGAGAAGGTCTCCCGCTTCTGGGAGTCTGGCGAGCTTGACCCGGACTGCAATGTCCAGTTCGGCGAGGGCGGCGCCGGCACCTTCTCCGACGGCAAGCTGAACACCGGCACCCGGGACGACCGCAACGGCTTCGTCCTGGAACAGCTTGTCCGCTTCGGTGCGCAGGAATCCATCCTTTACGACGCCAAGCCCCACATCGGAACTGACGTTCTGCTCCATGTGGTGCAGAATCTGCGCACCCGGGTGATCGAGCTGGGGGGAACCGTGGAATTCGGCGCAAAGCTAACTGCCATTGGCCGGGAGAACGGCGCCGTCTCCTCCGTGACCTATGAACAGCGCGGCGAAGCACACACGCTCCCCTGCTCTCATCTCATTCTCGCCATCGGTCACAGCGCCCGGGATACCTTTGGAATGCTGCTGGCGGCCGGCGTTCCCATGGAGCCAAAGCCATTCTCCATGGGCGTGCGGATTGAACACCGCCAGGCCCTGATCGACGCGGCCCAATACGGCCCCTTCGCCGGACATCCGGCCCTGCCTGCCGCGGATTACAAGCTGAACTGCCATCTGCCCGACGGCACCTCGGCCTACACTTTTTGTATGTGTCCCGGCGGTTACGTCGTGGCCGCCGCGTCAGAGACAGGCGGCGTCGCGACCAACGGCATGAGCTACTCCGGTCGGGACGGCGAGAATGCCAACGCAGCCCTGCTGGTAACACTTCGCCCCGCGGATTTCCCCCATGACGGCCCCCTGGGCGGGGCAAAATGGCAGCGAGAGATTGAGGAGACCGCTTTTCGGGCAGGCGGCAGCAACTATCGCGCCCCGGCCCAGCGCGCCGGTGATTTCCTCGCCCGCCGCCCGTCGACAGCTCTGGGCACAGTCAAGCCGACTTATCGGCCCGGCGTGACTCTCTGCGATCTCCACGACGTTCTGCCACGCCGCATCACGGACACCCTGGAACGGGCCATCCCGGTCTTGGGCCAACAACTCCGGGGCTTTGACGATCCGGACGCCGTCCTGACGGCCCCGGAGACCCGCAGTTCCTCGCCGGTCCGGATCCTGCGGGACGAAACACTGCAGTCCGTCCTGCGTGGCCTCTACCCCTGCGGCGAGGGCGCCGGCTACGCCGGAGGCATCACCTCTGCCAGCGTCGACGGCGTTCGGTGCGCCGAGGCTGTGATCGCATCTCTTGCATAAAAACAGGACGTTGCAGAAAGTAACTGCAAGGTCCTGTAATATTCTGACATGGTTTTCCACCTTTCCATTGCCATTTTCATTGCCATTTTTCGCTGCACAGAGAGTAAGTCTGCTTCTATTTATCCACATCGAATCCAAGCAAAACTTTGTGTTATGCAAACCCGAATCTTAATCCAGCACAGTGGTTGAGATTCGGAAAGGAGGAGCGACGGAATGAATGAGCGACGACTTTCAAAAAATCGTTGCGAACGATATGAAGCCCGCGACAACGCGCGGAGTGAGAGGGATTTGTTTGCGTTTTCGGCTTCGCCGAAAATACGCAAAACGAAGTTTGTGGCGGAGTGAGAGGGATTTGTTTGCGTTTTCGGCTTCGCCGAAAACAGAGGATCGAACCAGTTTTTGAACTGGTTCGCCCAAGCTGCCACAGGCAGCTTGGATTTCAATGTTCAAATCCCTCTTCGCGAACGCAAAATAA
>CAMGPO010000217.1 GCA_946060825.1 uncultured Clostridia bacterium
GCGTGGGCCTCCCGGAGAAAGGACAGATCCTGCACCGGAGCCGTCGCGGCCAAGTCGTAGAGGGCGGCAAAGGAACAGCCGTGGACACCGCCTTCGGCCCCGGCCCTGGCGGATTCCGCCGCCCGCTCCAGAACTGTTTCTCCGTCCAGCAGGATGCGGCAGATGCCGAGATGGGTATGCGCAATACAGACCGTACAGATATGCGCCTCTGTCTCCACCGTTGCTTCGAGATAGATTTCCGAGGATATTTCCCCCAGCAGCACCGTCACCCGGCCTTCGACCACCAGCCGCTCCGCCTCGGCACGGTCCGCGTCTGTCACCGAGTCCAGCGTCTCCAGGCCCAGGGCCGGGTCTCCGCCCGCCGCCCCGAGGGCCGCCGCCCAGACAGCCCCCGTGTGGTCCGAGCCGGGGATGCCGCAGGTGAAGGCGTTCTTGTAAATTCCGGAGTTCGTCCGGACTGTGATCTTCTGAATTGTGCCGGACGCTTTCGACCTGGCCGTCGCCACGGCAAAGGCAATGGCTCCCGGCTCCGTAACGCCGAGCGCCGGCTTCATATCCTGCGCAAGCTGTTTCAGCAGATGGTGCATTGTTACCGCTCCCCTCCGATTGTTTTCTCTATTCTATCCGATCTCCGGAGATCGCGCAAGGGCCTCCCGCAAAAGAGACACGCCGCAGTCTCCTGCGGCGTGCCCGTTGTTATGCCTCCCGGATGGGGTAGCAGATCTCCGTCACGAATTCGTTGGGATCGTCGGTCTCATGGGGACTGACGTGGTAGATATTGAAGGCCGGGCCGTCGTAGGCGTAGCCGTTGTCCCGCACCCACTGGGCCACGGCGGCGTTGGCATCGCCGATCAGGCTGTAGGGCCCCTTGTAGGTCACGGAGGCAAAGGTCACCGGCGGCATGGTCCGGAACCGGACGTGCTCCGTGTCCGGGTAGCTGCCCCGGACGGTCTTCTGGGCCTCCACGTCCACGTCGGCCTCCTTGTACTCGGCGTCATAGAAGATGACGGAGCAGTAACAGGGATCGTCGGGGACCAGATTCAGGCCCGCCGTCTCGCTGACCAGCACGCTCCAAAGCATCCCCTCGTGGTCATAGCTCGGGATGGTCATGCGGACGCTGGCAACCTGCCGCTCGGGCAGGGATTTCTTTGACACATTGTAATACATGGCGTTGTCATCCTTTCTCAGCCATTCTCCGGCTGCCTCCAGAAGCCGCATTCGCCGCTCGATCTGGGCGGCCATTGTCCGCAGCTCCGCCGTCTTGGCGCAGAGACACCGTGTCAGGACCTCCCGGCCGTCGCCGTCGCGGAGGATCTCCCCGATGGTCCCAACGCTGAAGCCCATGTCCCGCAGGGCGACAATGCGCCCGGCGATGGGAAGCTGGTCCTCGCTGTAGTACCGGTAGCCGGTGAAGGGATCGATGGCCGCCGGCTTCAGCAGTCCCGTCTCGTCATAGTGGCGGAGCATCCGGATGCTGACTCTGGACAGTTTTGAAAATTCTCCAATTTTTAGCATAAATCTGCCTCACAGTCCTGTGATTTTTGAGCTCATCCGGATTGTAGTCCCTGCCACCGTGGGAGAGTCAAGGGGGAAATAGCAACTTTTTTCAAAAAACGGCAGGGCCTCCGCATATGAAGCGGAGGTCCTGCCGGTGCGTCTCAGTCGTTGCTGCGGCGAAAGCCGGTCAGGTCGTTGATGACCTCGCCGGCAATGATGAGTCCGACGGTCGCCGGGACAAAGGCATTGCTGCCCGGAACCTGGCGGCGCTGGGTGCATTTCCGCGCGGTACCCGGCGGACAGATGCAGTGGCTGCGGCAGCTGATGGCCATATCGTCGATCGGCGTCAGCGGCGGCTCTTTGGAGTAGACCACCTTCAGATGTTTGACGCCCCGCTTTTTCAGCTCCCGGCGCATGACCCGTGCCAGCGGGCAGACCGAGGTCTCGTAGATGTCCGCCACCTCAAAGGCGGCCGCGTCGGTCTTGTTGCCGGCTCCCATGGAGCTGATGATGGGCGTCCCCGCCGCCTGGGCCTGAAGAATCAGCTCCAGCTTTCCGGTCACGGTGTCGATAGCGTCCACGACATAGTCGTACTGGGTGAAGTCAAACTGATCCGCCGTATCCGGGGCGTAAAAGGTCTTGTGGACGTTGACAACGGCCTTGGGGTTGATCTCCGCGATCCGGTCCCGGGCCACATCGACCTTGAACTGGCCCACGGTCTTGCGGGTGGCGAAGATCTGCCGGTTCAGGTTGGTCAGGCAGACCCGGTCATCATCGATCAGGTCGAGGGTGCCGACACCGCTGCGGGCCAGGGCCTCTACGGTATAGCCGCCGACGCCTCCGATGCCGAACACCGCCACCCGGGCACGGAACAGCCGTTCCATGCCCTCCTCGCCGTAAATGAGCTGTGTTCTGGAAAATTGGTTCAACATGGCTCACATCTCCCGGGGCAAGGTTTTGTTCATACTGCCGGTTTTGTAGCCGTCCAGATCCAGCGTCACATAGGTGAAGCCCAGGCCGTGGAACTGCTCCGCCAGGCGGTGCTTTCGGTTTTCTTCGAGGAAGCGGTCCATCTCCTCCGGCTGCAGCTCGATGCGGGCGATGGTCCCGTGGATGCGTACCCGGACCTGCCGGAAGCCCAGGTCGAGCAGAAGCTGCTCCGCCTGGTCCACCATGCCCAGCTTCTCCGGCGTGATCTCCTCGCCGTAGACAAAGCGGCTGGACAGGCAGGCGAAGGACTGCTTGTCCCAGGTGGGCAGTCCCAGCTCCCGGGACAGGGCCCGGATCTCCGCCTTGGTCATGCCGGCCTCCCGCAGGGGACTTTTGACGCCCAGCTCCCGGATGGCGATCAGACCGGGGCGGTAGTCGCCCTCGTCGTCCACGTTGGAGCCTTCGGCAATCACGGTGATGCCCAGCTCCGCGGCGGCCGCCGTCATCTTCTCAAACAGGGCCCGCTTGCAGAGATAGCAGCGGTTCTTCGGATTGTGCCGGAAGCCCGCAATCTCCATCTCCTCGCTCTCGATCACGAGCTGGCGGACGCCCTCCGCCTTGCAGAAGGCCTGCGCCTCCCGCAGCTCCCGCTTCGGGAAGGAGCAGGAACGGGCCGTGACGGCGATGGCGCCGTCCCCGAGGGCGTCGTGGGCTGCCTTCAGCAGAAAGGTGGAGTCCACGCCGCCGGAAAAAGCCACGGCAATGCGGCCGCAGGCCTGTAAATTCTTCTGTAATGTCTGGTATTTTTCGTGCAGTTCGTCCATATTTGTTCTCCAAGCATCCTTCCGTCGGTAAAACCGTCTGTTGTATTATCGTAACACACCGGAGGAAGTGCTGTCAACAAAAACGTATTTGTTTGGTCGGTTGATTGCCGGTCCGGGCAGTCCATTTTGCCGTCCGACTGGCGGTTCGCTA
>CAMGPO010000218.1 GCA_946060825.1 uncultured Clostridia bacterium
CGAGCGGTTCCAGCTCGGCACGAAGCCCTTCCTCGTGGGCGACAACGCCGCCTACTACCTCGAGCAGGTGCCGGGGATGCGCGTCGTCTTTCTGGCCGGAAAGGACGGCGAACCGGCCTTTCCTGTGCATCATCCCCGCTTCGATCTTGACGAGGACGTCATGACCGACGCCATGGAATTCTTTCTGGCCTTCCTGTTACCTGAAAACGACTGACAAAAAGGAGCGTCCCGCGTGAAATCCACGCAGGGCGCTCCCGTTTTCTTTAATCCACCAGATAGCCGAGACCCTTTTTCGTTGTGATGAACTTCAGCAGCCCGGCGGCGTCCAGCTTCCGCCGCAGGCGGGCGATGTTCACGGTCAGGGTATTCTCGTCGACAAAACTGTCGCTCTCCCAGAGCCGCTGCATCAGCGTCTCCCGGCTGACCACCTGCCCCTGCCGTTCCAGCAGCGTCAGCAGAATGCGGTACTCGTTTTTCGTCAGCTCCACCCTGCCGGAGGGACAGGTCAGGCTGGCGTCGGCGGTGTTCAGCTCCGCACCCCGGTGGCGGTAGACCGGCTGGGCCACGCCAAAGTCGTAGGTGCGGCGCAGGACAGCCTGCACCTTGGCCATGAGGACGCTGAGGTCAAAGGGCTTGGCGATGAAATCGTCGCCGCCCATGTTCATGGCCATGACGATGTTCAGATTGTCTGAGGCAGAGGAGACGAAGATCACCGGCACGCTGGACACCTTGCGGATCTCACGGCACCAGTGGTAGCCGTCAAAGGCCGGCAGGACGAGATCCAACAGGACAAGCTGGGGATCGAAGTCCCGGAATTCCCCCAGAACGTTGCGGAAATCGCGGACGCAGCGGGTCTCAAGACCCCACTGGGCGATGTGCCGCGCCACGGCGGACGCGATGACGGCGTCGTCCTCGACGATCAGAATCCGGTACATAGCCGATCCCCCCTTCCCTGTCCGTTTATTATACCGTTGCGCCCGAATTCCGTCAACTGCAAGCTGTTTTCCCAAAAACCGGTTTACACCGCCGGAAATCCGAGGTATCATGGAGAAAAAACGATTGCGGGAGGCAGTTATGAACGAAGCAGCATCCTATGGCGTGGCCCTCAAGTGGCTCACCGTCACCTGTTTTGAAATCCGCTTCGGCGGAGTCACCGTCGTCTCCGACCCCTTTGTCACCGACTCCCCCGGCACAGAGCTGACCTGGGAGGCCATCGAGGGCTGCGATCTCATCACCCTCAGCCATTCCCACTGGGATCACATCACCGACCTGCCCCGCCTGATGGAGCGGTTCCATCCCCTGCTGCTCTGTGGAGAGCAGACGGCGGAACCCTTGGCCCGCTGGCTGAACTGCACGCCCAGCCGCATCTATCCCATGGCCCCGAATCTGGAGCTGGATTTCGGAGATGTGAAAGTCCGTGCTCTCTTCGGCCGCCACACGGATCTCAAACAGGGCTACTGCGACCTGCTCCGCCGTCTGGAAGAAAATCCCCTGGTGCACGGCGATCCCCACATCACGGAACTGCAGGCCTGCGGCTCTCTGGAATACCGGAATTACCTCTTCACCGCCCAAAACGGCACAAAAGTCCTGCTCTGGGGCAACGATCCCACTGTCGAGCAGCGGAATCTGGTGCGGGCGCTGCGCCCGGACATCGCGATCCTGCAGCTCTCCAAACAGGATCCGGTGGAGATGGCGGACTTCGCCGCCGCCATCGGCTGCAAGGTGCTCATCCCACACCACATGGATCTGAACTCCGCCGAAGCTGCGTACATGCCGAAGGTCGAGCGCCTGCGGTCGGAATTCCTGGCCCGCGTCCCCGGCGGCGTCTTTATCTGCCCCCGGCACGGCCAGTGGATTGAACTGTAACCTTAGAATACGCCCGGTATCGGTGATACCGGGCGCAATTTTATCGGAAGGTTTCGCCCTCCGCCGTCAGGACTTCAAGGCGGCGGCATTTGGCAAAGTCCGGCTTCCAGGCCGGGACGTGGGTTTCGATGGCCGTGACGAGCTGCATCGGATTCATCGAGGGATTCTGGGCGCAGACCACGGCGTCCAACACCAGAGTATTCCTGTCGGCCTGCCGGATCTCCAGATGCCGGATCATCGGCCTGAGGTCGACGGTTCCGACGCCCTTCTTGGTCTTTTTCTCCACAGGCAGCGTCTCCCGGAAAAACAGCTCGCCCAGAGCCGCCTGTGTCCCCGCCGGGATTCCGGCGTCGTATTCGAGGAACACCTCGGCGTGGAGGTGGGTCAGGAATTTGAGCTTTTGTCCGCCCTCGTAGACCTCCAGCACCCGGATGCCCGCCGGCAGGGCGGCATTGAGTCGCGTCCGCAGCTCTGACGGCTGGAACGGCTCGTCCAGCTCAAAGTCGAGAATTTCGCAGCGGCTCCCGGTGCCCACGGACAGGGGCAGGGCCAGAGACACATAGGCATGCTGATTGAAGCCGCCGGTGTGGCGCAGCAGGAAGCCCGCCCGCCGGAAGGCCCGCTGGAACACCCGCATCAGGTCGAGATGGGAGATCCAGACGGCGTCGCCGCTCTTTTCAAATCGCAGTCTACTCATCGCACTTGCCCTCCCTGCCCAGACGATTGGCGCCGCAGCCATTGCAGCCCTGGCGGCAGTCCGGGGTCGTCTCGCCCCGGCAGGCCTTTTCATATTCTTTCCGGAAGAAGCCGCGGCTGACGCCCACGGAGATCATATCCCAGGGCAGCACCTCGTCCACATCGTAGCGGCGGCAGTAGTCCGCCGGATCGACGCCGCAGGCGTCAAAGGCCCGCAGCCAGGCGTCATAGTCAAAGTATTCGTCCCAGCCGTCCAGCCGGGCGCCGTTCTCCACGGCCTGTTCCAGCACCGCGCCGAGACGGCGGTCGCCCCGGGCCAGCACCGCCTCGAGGCGGCTCAGGTCGGCCTCGTGGTAGCGGTAGTCGATGGATTTGCTGCGGATGGCGTCTTTTAAAAGATGCACCCGCCGCAGGTATTCCTCCGGGCTGATCTGCTCCACCCACTGGAAGGGCGTGAAGGGCTTCGGCACGAAGTAGGCCGTCGAGAGGTTGATGGATAGGCCACGCTTCTTGTTGCTGGCCGTCTCCTTCCAGACCCGGATGATCTTATAGGCCAGCTCGGCGATACCCAGAACGTCCTCGTCGGTCTCTGTGGGCAGGCCCAGCATGAAGTAGAGCTTGACATTGCTCCAGCCGCCGGAGAAAGCCGTGGCGCAGGTGGTCAGGATCTCCTCCTCGGTCACATTCTTGTTGATGACGTCCCGCAGCCGCTGGGTGCCGGCCTCCGGGGCGAAGGTCAGGCCGCTCTTGCGCACCTTCTGCAGCCGCAGCATCAGCTCCCGGGAGCAGTTGTCCGCCCGCAGGAATTGCTTCTGGCGACGACGTTAACATCTTCG
>CAMGPO010000219.1 GCA_946060825.1 uncultured Clostridia bacterium
ACGCGGGAGTTTTTCAGATAGATCGAGATCGGCACAATGGCGTAGCCCTCCCGCTGCACCTTGCTGCCGAGGTAGGCGATCTCCCGCTTGTGGAGCAGAAGCCGCTTGGGCCGCAGAGGGTCCTTGTTGAAGATATTGCCCTTGTCGTAGGGGCTGATGTTCATCTGTTTGACGAACAGCTCGCCGTCCTTGACCTGGCACCATGCCTCCTTCAGGCTGACCGTACCGGCCCGGATAGATTTGACTTCGGTGCCGAACAGCTCAATACCGGCTTCAAAACGCTCCTCTACAAAGTATTCGTGGAAGGCCTTCTGATTTTTGACAATGAGCTTTGTGCCCTCGTGCTTCATGGTGCTCACCTCGATTCCAAGTCAGTATACCATAAAACCCTGCAGTAGTCAAAAATTAAATGACGAAGCCCGTCCACGGATTCGAGATAGAAATCGCTGCTGCGGCGCAGATCCTCGGCCAGCTCCGGAACCGTGTGGGACCAGCCCGCCGCCGCGAAGGGAACACCGCAGGCCCGGGCCATTTCCAAGCCCGGCCTGAGATCGTCCACCATCAGAAGCTGGTTTGGCGTGAGACCGCAGCGCTCCATGATGTCCCGCAGGGCGTAAGGAGACGGCTTCCTCTGCTCCGCCGGGAGATCGCTGGAATAGATCAGATCCGGCATAAGGCCGAAGCTCTCCCGGTAGTCCCGGCGGATGTTCTCGTCGGAGGAGTGGGAGACGACGCAGATCAGGCCGCCCAGCTTCCGCTGATGATGCAGGATCTCGTCCAGACCCGGATAGGGGAGCGGCCGGTGGCTGCGGCTGTACCGCCGCCAGTGGGCAACCTGGAAGTCCAGCTCCTCGGCGCTGAAGCCGAGAATGTCGGTGCAGAGCTCAAAGAAGCCGGGGGCGTAGCAGTACCGCAGGAATTCCTCCAGAGCGATTTCCGTACCGGGCCGCAGAATGCGCAGCGACTCCACAAAGGAAGGATAGTTAATCGTGGGCGTACTCTGAACCACGGTATCGTCGTGATCCAGCACCAGACAGGGATAGCGCAGCATGAAAAACCTCCCGCTCGTTTTTCTCATTCTACCACCGGAGTGCGGAAAAAGCAAACCAGGAAATCCCTCTTGAAATTCGAACAGATGTTTGATATAATAAAACAAACATTCGAAATGGAGGTGCTGCGTATGGAACAGAAGAACCGGCCCGTGGAAATGATCTCCATCTGCAGCACGGAGGGGCGCATTCTGCCGGTGCGGTTTCGCTTTGAGGCAGAGGACAGGTCGATCCGGACGGTGCAGATCTCTGAGGTGGTTTCCAGCAAGGAAATCAGCTATGTCGGCGTTGAGGCCATTCTCTACATCTGTAAGGTGAAAATGGAGGAACTGGAACGGCTGCTGGAGCTGAAATACACGGTGCGCACCCATCGCTGGGTGCTGTTTCGGGTGATTTACTGATGGCGGAGCGTGTGATTTTTCATGTGGATGTGAACAGCGCCTTTCTCTCCTGGACGGCGGCCTACCGGGTGAAGGTGCTGGGCGAGTCTCTGGATCTGCGGGACGTGCCCTCGGCCGTCGGCGGCGACCGGGAGAGCCGGAAGGGGATCGTGCTGGCCAGGAGTACCCCGGCCAAGCGCTATGGCGTAGAGACCGGGGAGCCCATCGGCATCGCGCTGGAGAAGTGCCCCGGTCTGATCGTGGTTCCGGCGGATTATGCGCTCTATGTGGAAGCCTCCCGGCGGTTCATCTCCGTTTTGCGGGACTTTACCCCGGAGGTGGAACAGTTTTCGATTGACGAGGCCTGGGCGGATATGACCGGCACCGGGGGGCTCTATGGCTCGCCCCTGGCGGCAGCGGAGCTGGTCCGGCAGCGGATGCGGGAGGAACTGGGCTTCACGGTCAACATCGGCATTTCCAGCAACAAGCTGCTGGCGAAAATGGCCGGAGACATGGAAAAACCGGACAAAATTCACACCATGTTTCCGGAGGAGATCGAGGGGAAGCTGTGGCCGCTGCCGGTGCGGGACCTGTTCCTGGTGGGCCGGGCCACGGAGAAGAAGCTCCGGGACATGGGGATCTACACCATCGGCGATCTGGCAAAGGCCGACCCGGATCTGATTGCACGGCGGCTCCACAAGCCGGGGCTGCAGCTCTGGCACTCGGCCAACGGCCGCTGCGCCGACCGGGTGCTTGCCATTCCGCATACCAACAAGGGCTACGGAAATTCCGTGACGCTGCCCGCCGACGTGACGGACCGGCAGACGGCCTGCCAGGTGCTGCTGTCCCTCTGTGAGACCGTCGGGATACGGATGCGCCGGGACGGCCGGAAGGGCCGCTGTGTGTCGGTTCACATCCGTACGGCGGACTTTCAGGACAGCGGCCACCAGCGGCAGCTGGAGAGTGTCACCGATGTGACGGAGGAACTCTACCGTACGGCCTGTGCGCTCTTTGACGAGCTGTGGGACGGGAGGACGCCTCTACGGCAGCTTGGGGTGCAGGTGACAAGGATCTGTGAGGACAGCGGCCGCCAGTTCAGCCTGTTTGACCAGGGCTTCGGCGCCCGCTATGACCGGATGACAAAAATGGACAGAGCGGTGGACGCCCTGCGGGAGAAGTACGGCGAGTCGTCTATTTTTCGCGCCCGGTTTGCAGGTCAGGTGGACCGCCAGCTGGCCGGCGGACTCTCCAAGGAGCGCCGCACCGGCGTCACAAAGCCCGTATAAACAACCCGTGCGGGGCGAACTGCCCCGCACGGGAGATATGTCTATTCCAATATGATCTCCGGGACCGGCCCGGCGCGGAACGCCCGTTTCCGGTCCTTCAGCTCCTGTCTGGCCGCGGTGATCTGCAGCGTCAGCGCGTCGCGCCCGGAGATCCCAGCCTGAAGCGCCTCTTTGGAGTCGGAAATGCGGCGGCACAGGCGTTCATATCGCTCCGGATTGCCGGCGGAACCCCGGATATACTCCCGGTAATAGTGTTTTCCGATGGCGGTCTCGAGCTTCCGAATGCGCGTTTCCTCCTGCCGGACCGTCTTTTTGGCGCGGGAGAGCGCCTTTTTTACGCGTTTTATCTCTGCCCTCAGAGCCTTCTGGCCGGAACGAAAATCCTCCAATTCCTGCTTCGTGGCTTTCATGCGCGGCACCTCCTGTACCCGTTTCCGTTACAGACTGAAGTCTGCATCCTCCGGCGCTGCTTTCCTTAGCAGGGGACGGGCGGGCTCCCGCTTCAGCGGATCGTAGCGAAAGCCGCCGCAGCGGCCCTCCTTGGGCACGACGCCCTTCTTCCGGCAGAGCATCCGGTCCTCGTCCGTCTCCGCCGCGCAGGCGCAGTTGGCGCAGCAGCGAAATTCCTCCTTGCGAAACAGCATCCCATGGCCACAAACATCTGAGC
>CAMGPO010000220.1 GCA_946060825.1 uncultured Clostridia bacterium
AAATATATAGGAAAAAACGCCTTGATTTTCAAGGAGTTTTTCTTGATCTTTTATAGGATCGTTCAGAATCGGTTCTGTAATGCGTTCTGTATTTACATCCAGTTTCTGCCGTGGTACAATACCGCCTGTTAAGGCTGTGGGCCGAAGGCCCACGGCGGATTGGAGAGAAAGAACATGAACGCAGAAGTCCTCGCATTTGTCCTGTATTTTGTGCTGATGCTCGCCGTCGGTCTCTATTTCTTTTTTGCGACCAAGCGGAACAACAGCGAGAAAGAATATTTCCTTGGCGGCCGCGCCATGGGGCCTTGGGTCACGGCCATGAGCGCCCAGGCCTCCGACATGAGCGCCTGGCTGCTGATGGGACTGCCCGGCAGCATTCTGGCCTTCGGCCTCGGCCAAGCCTGGATCGGTATCGGTCTGGTCATCGGAACCGCTCTCAACTGGATTCTCGTCGCCAAGCGGCTGCGGAAGTTCTCCAAGGCCTCCGGAGATTCTATCACCCTGCCCCAGTACCTGTCCAATCGGTTCGCCAGCAAGAATCACACCCTGAGCATCCTCTGTGCCATCGTATTCCTCGTCAGCTTCACGATCTATGTGGCCTCCAGCTTTGTCGCCGGTGCGACAGTCTTTACGACGCTGTTTCCGGCGCTGAAAGAGGAGACGGCCATGCTGATCTTCGCGGCCATCATCCTGGTCTACACCTTCCTGGGCGGCTTTAAGGCGGTCTGCTGGACGGATTTCTTCCAAGGAATGCTGATGCTGATTGCACTGCTGGCCATGCCCATCGTCATCCTCGCCGCCGGCGGTCTGGACACTGCCGCCCTGGATACTGTTTATGTCAATCTCAAGGACGGAACGGAGTATACCTTTGTCACCAATGTATTCCATGCGAGCTGGCAGGACGTTGTCTCCGGTCTGGCCTGGGGTCTCGGCTACTTCGGAATGCCCCACATCCTCGTCCGCTTCATGTCGATCAAAAAGCCCAGCATGGTCAAAAAATCGGCCCTTGTCGCAATTATCTGGGTCGTAATCTCCCTGTTTGCCGCCATTCTGATCGCTTATCTCGGCCGGATGGTGCTGGCAGAGGAGCTGCTCCCCGGCGGAATGCAGAAGACTGTCTTTATCGCCCTGGCGCGGAAATACTTCCCGGCCTTCCTGGCGGGCCTCCTGCTCTCGGCCATCATCGCAGCCTCCATGTCCACGGCGGATTCCCAGCTTCTGGTGGCGTCCTCGTCCTTTACCAGTGACCTCTACAAGCCTCTGATCCGCAAGCAGGCCTCGGAAAAAGAACTGCTCTGGGTCGGCCGGATGGTAGTATTGGCCGTTGCCATTGTCGCCTACTTCATTGCTGGCAGCAAAGGCTCCGGTGCACAGGCGATTATGAACATGGTGGAGAACGCTTGGGGGCTCTTCGGAGCGGCCTTTGGCCCCGTCGTGATCCTGTCCCTCTTCTGGAAGCGCTTCACCTACCGGGGCGCTGTCGCAGGCGTGACGGCAGGTGCGGTGGTGGACATTCTGTGGCTCCTGTGCCTCTCTGGCAGTACGGGGATCTATGAAATCCTGCCCGGCTTCCTTGCCGGCCTGATCTGCAGCGTGGCTGCGTCTCTGGCCGACAAAGCTCCCTCCGATGAGGTGCTGGCCATCTATGACCGGGCAACCGATGACAGCATCGACGACTGAAATCATGTAAAAAGCAGGCAGCAGATGCAAACTGCTGCCTGTTTTTTGTTACTTGCTGTTCTGGGTGCGGTTGGAGTTCTGGTTGTTGGAGCTCTGATTGTTGGAGTTCTGGCTGTTGGCGTTGCGGCCGTTGTTCAGGTTGCTGGGGCGGCAGTTCTGCTTGTTCTGCTTATTCTGGGTGTATTCCTTGACATCCTGGGTGTTGTTGGTCTTGTTGGATTCGTTGCGGTTGTCCATATTCGATTTCCTCCTAGAGAATGTTTGCGGTTTCCCGCGGAAGTAGTATGACCGTCCGGGCGGAATCTATGCGCTCAGCTCTTGTCCTTTGGAGAAAAGCAGAGCGCGACCAGGCCGCCGGAGAGAATGGCGGCGGCAATGCCGCCAGCGCTGGCCTTGAGGCCGCCGGTCAGGATACCCAGCCAGCCGTCCTCCTTAACGGCCTCCCGGACGCCCTTGGCAAGATTGTTACCAAAGCCGGTCAGGGGAACCGTGGCTCCAGCCCCAGCCCAGTCGGCAAAGGGCTGATAGACACCTACGCCGCCGAGGATGACGCCCGCCACCACATAGGCGACAAGGATCCGGGCGGGTGTCAGGTTGGTCTTGTCGATGAGCACCTGGGCGATGGCACAGAGCAGCCCGCCGCAGACGAATGCTTTCAGGTATTCCATATCAGAGCGCCTCCTCGTGGAAGATGGACACGGCGTGGCAGACGGCGGGGATGGACTCGCCCTGCTGAACGGACGTGGGGGAGAGCAGCGCGCCGGTGCCGCAGAAGAGCAGACGGCGCAGCTTCCGCTTTGCCATGGCCCGGAGCAGATAGCCGCAGAGCACGACGCCGCTGCAGCCGCAGCCGGAGCCGCCTGCATGGACGTCCTGCCGGCTTCGGTCGTAAATCAGGGTGCCGCAGTCCTCATAGCGGCTGCGGAGATCCACACCGTCCCGCAGGAAGAAATCTGTCACAATGGCCTTGCCGACCGCTCCAAGGTCGCCGGTGACGATCAGGTCATAATCCTCAGGCTTCAGGGAAAAGTCGCTGAGGTGGGCGCAGATGGTCTCGTAGGCTGCCGGGGCCATGGCTGCTCCCATGTTGTTGGCGTCGGTGATGCCCTTGTCGACGATTTTGCCGACGGTGGCCCGGACGATGCGTGGCCCGTGGCCCTGGACGCCGAGGATGACGCAGCCCGCCCCGGTGACCGTCCACTGGGACGTCGGCGTCCGCTGGCCGCCGTAGCCGAGGGGAAAACGGTACTGCCGCTCCGATGAGGCAAAATGGGAGGAGGTCAGGACAGCGGCCTTTCTTGCAAAGCCGCTGGAGACCGTCATGGCGCCGACGCAGAGACCCTCGGCCATGGTGGAGCAGGCGCCGTAGAGACCCAGAGTCGGGACGCCGGAGTCGCGGAGCGAAAAGCTGCTGCCGATGCACTGGTTCAGGAGATCTCCGGCTAAAATCAGATCGAGGTCCTCCTTGGCCAGCTTCTGCTTCCCGAGCGCCGTGTCGAGGGCGCGGTGCTGCATGGTGCTCTCCGCTTTTTCCCAGGAGGTCTGGTGGAATTTGGTGTCGATTTCCAGCTGGTCGAAGCTGTCGGCCAGAGGGCCTTCCGCCTCTTTTTTGCCGCCGACAGCCGCTACGGCGAGGATGACCGGCGGAGTGTCCAACTGGATGCTCTGGGTTCCAATGTGCTGATTCATAGCGTTCC
>CAMGPO010000221.1 GCA_946060825.1 uncultured Clostridia bacterium
CGATGATGCAGGACTCTTTCCCGGCAAGCTCCAGAATGATCTTCTTCTGGATGCTCCAGAGGTCATCCTCGTAGGAATGGCCGTAATAGTCCCGGCTGGAGAGAGCGTGGGCAATCCAGTGGTGGCCCGAGGCGTATTCGCCGTGCTCGGCGATATACTCCTTGGCAAAGCCACTCTCCTCGGCGATTTTTTCAAGAATTTCCGCGTCATAGCACTGGATGCCGAGCTTTTTGGCCAGCTCTTTGCCGATGGTCCTGCCGCCGCTGCCAAACTGGCGGCTGATGGTGACGATCCTGTTTTGCATTTACGGTTCCTCCTTCAATTTGATTGCATGTTCCTCCGTACTGAGTTCCTTGTATGTCCGGATAATGATAAACGCGGCGATGAGGAAGGTGAGAATGTCGGCTGCGGGGAAGGAGTAGAGCAGACCGTTGAGGCCAAAGAAGATCGGCAGGATGATCGGGAAGGCCACGCCGAAGATGACCTCGCGGGTCAGGGAGATGATCGTGGACTCCAGAGGCTTGCCAAGGGCCTGCAGGTAGATAAAGGTGCCCTTATTGACCGTGGCGAGGATCATCATGCAGAGGTAGATGCGGAAGGAGCGGACGGCGAATTCCGTGTAGTAGGGACTCTCATTGCTGGCGCCGAAGATGCCGATGAGCTGCTTCGGGAAGAACTCCACGATCACCAGCGCCACCGCGCCGACAACGGCCTCCGCGATCAGCAGGTAGGTGAACAGCGTCTTGGCCCGGTCTTTCCGCCGTGCGCCGATGTTGTAGCCAACCACGGGGATACAGCCAGCTGCCATGCCGACAGCTATGGAGATGGCAATCTGGAAGAACTTCATGACGATGCCCAGGACGGCCAGGGGAATCTGGGCGTATTCGGGCTGTCCGAAGATCTCGTCCATGGCACCGTACTTGGTGCACATATTCTGGACGGCGGCCATGGAGACGACCAGGGAGATCTGGGAGAGGAAGCTGGTGATGCCGAGGACCAGGAAGCGGCGCATCAGCGACCACCAGATGCCGAAGCTGCGGCGCTCCAGCTTGACTGCCTTCATGTGGAAGAGATACCAGATGGAGAGCGCGGCGGTGAGAATCTGGCCGATGACCGTGGCGATGGCCGCGCCCTTCATGCCCATGCGCATGGGATAGATGAAAATGGGGTCGAGGATGATGTTGGTGATTGCGCCGAGTACCGTCGAAAGCATGGCAAACTTGGGACTGCCGTCGGAGCGGATGATGGGGTTCATGGCCTGGCCGAACATATAGAAGGGAATGCCGAGGGTGATCCAGAAGAAGTATTCATGGGCGCAGGCATAGGTCTCCTCATTGACCTTGCCGCCGAAGAGCGTCAGAATTGGATCCATCAAGAGCAGATAGAGGACCGTCAGAATGACGCTGGAGACGATGCAGACCACAATGGCGTTGCCGATGCTCCGGTGGGCGTCGTCCTTGCGGTTTGCGCCCAGGCTGATGCTGACAAAGGCGCAGCAGCCGTCGCCGATCATGACGGCGAT
Organism: uncultured Clostridia bacterium; assembly: GCA_946060825.1. Lineage (GTDB taxonomy): Bacteria > Bacillota > Clostridia > Oscillospirales > Oscillospiraceae > RGIG3159. The sequence continues at coordinate 1,523 of CAMGPO010000221.1, forward strand.
GGACAGGGCCACGATGGTCAGGGGGAATACCACGGTGTTTGCCGCATTACCGTAGGAGCCGAGGTAGTCTGCATTGGCGATGAAGATCTGGTCGACGATGTTATAGAGGGCGGCGACAAGAAGGGAAATGATGCAGGGAATTGCGTATTTCTGCATCAGTTTGCCGATTTTTTCCGTCTCCAAAAAGGAGTTCGATTTTTGATCCATGGGAAGATTCCTCCGTTTTCACAGAAAAAGGGTGCAGCCAAGTGCGTTGGACTCGAGTACCTGGCTGCACGCCTGATTCATTTTTTACAATGGTTGGACTCAGTAGTTTTCTTTCCGAACTTCAAAGTAGCTCTGGCTGTGGCTACAGACGGGGCAGACCGCCGGGGCCTCGGTGCCGACGACCAGATGGCCGCAGACCCGGCATTCCCACATGGTCTGACCGCTCTTGGCAAAGACCTGCTGCATCTCGACGTTGTGCAGCAGCTTGCGGTAGCGTTCCTCGTGGGCCTTCTCAATCTCGCCGACCTGACGGAATTTTTCTGCCAGCTCCGGGAAACCCTCGGCGTCCGCGTCGGCCGCCATGCGGGCATACATATCCGTCCACTCGTAGTTCTCACCTTCGGCGGCGGAGAGCAGGTTGGCGGCGGTTCCGCCAATTCCGACCAGAGCCTCGAACCACATCTCAGCGTGGGCCTGCTCATTCCGGGCCGTGGTCAGGAACAGCTCAGCGAGCTGCTCATAGCCCTCCCGCTGGGCGACCTTGGCAAAGAACGTGTATTTGTTCCGGGCCTGACTCTCGCCGGAGAAGGCTTCTTCGAGGTTCTTCTCGCTCTTGGTGCCTGCGTAGCGGGCGGTAGGTTTGGCAGGCGCTTCTTCCACGCGTGTAAAGGCGGAAGCCGGCTGCCGGCAGATCGGGCAGGTGAAATCCTGCGGAAGCGGCCCCTCGTGGATGTAGCCGCACACGCTGCACTTCCATTTTTCCATGTTGATTGCCTCCAGATATAGGATAAAGATTGACAAAAAAGAAAAAACGTGTAGCAAGCAACCGGAATTACGCAGTTACGCTACACGCTGTATGCTCAATATAACACGGGGAAAGAAAGAAGTCAAGGCACCTTGACAAATTTCTGTGGATTCGCTAAGATATCAAGGTACCGAACTTTTGGAGGTGGGCGAATTGTCAAAGCGTTATGATGCGCTGGATGTGAACAACAAGCTGATCTGGAATTTCCGGGATATCGGCCATATCCTGCGCCACCGTTCGGAGGGGAAAGGCAGCCAAAAGCGCATTCTGATGATTTTAAGCGACAGCGGCCCGATCACCCAGCGGGAGCTGACGGAGGTTTTGGGCATCCAGCCCGGTTCGGCCAGCGAGGTCATCGGCAAGCTGGAGGCCTCCGGCCTGATTGTGCGCAGCCCCAGCGAATCGGACCGTCGGACCACGGATGTCTGCCTGACGAAAGCGGGCCTGGCGGCAGCAGAGGCGGCCCGGGCGGAACGGGAGGAGCGGCACAGGCAGCTCTTTTCCTGCCTTTCGGAGGAGGAAAAGCGGACGCTGCTCGCGCTGGTCGAAAAGGTGAATCTCGCCTGGGGCCTGCCGAAGGAAGAGCCGGAGGACGAGCTGCGGCCATCGCACTGTAAAAAAGGCCGCCGCTGACGGAAGGACAGGACGATGTGGAAGTATATCAAGCGATACCTACATTTTGCGGTGATCGCCGCAGCCTTCATGGTCGGTGAGGTGCTCATGGACCTGCTGCAACCGGAGATCATGAGCAAAATTGTGGACGACGGCGTGCTGGGACTCCACACCGGCGGCGTGGGGGATCTGAATCTGATCTGGAGTCTCGGACTCCGGATGATC
>CAMGPO010000222.1 GCA_946060825.1 uncultured Clostridia bacterium
CCCGCTTGCCGCGCTCCTGAGCGCCGCCGTCGATGATGTTGGAGAGCAGCATACCCTTACGGGCGTAGAGCACGCCAACGCCCTTGGGGGCGTGGAACTTGTGGCCGGAGAGGGAGAGCATATCGATGTTCATCTCCTGCACGTTGACGGGGATGTGGCCCATGGCCTGCACTGCGTCGCAGTGGAAGGGGATGCCCTTTTTGCGGCAGAGAGCGCCGATCTCGCGGATGGGCTGGATCGTGCCGATCTCGTTGTTGGCGAACATGATCGTCACCAGAGCCGTGTCCTCCCGGATAGCGGACTCCAGATCCTCGAGACGGACGACGCCGTCCTCATGGACGTCGAGAAGCGTGACCTCAAAGCCCTCTTTTTCAAGACGGCTCAGAGTGTGGAGCACGGCATGGTGCTCAAAGGCGGTGGAAATCAGGTGCTTTTTGCCCTTTTTCGCGCCGTTCAGGGCGGCGGAACGGATGGCCTGGTTGTCAGCCTCACTGCCGCCGGAGGTGAAGTAGATCTCTCTGGGAGAGGCGGCGCCGATGAGCTTTGCCACGGTCTCGCGGGCGTTTTCCAGGGCCTCCTTCGCATCCTGAGCGAAGGAATAGAGGCTGGAGGGGTTGCCGTAATAGGTGGTGAGATAGGGCATCATGGCGTCGAGGGCGGCCTTGCTTACGCAGGTCGTCGCCGCGTTGTCTGCATAAACCATCATGTTGATTACCTCGGTGATAAAAGTTGCGGGAATTCCGAAAAATCCCTATATTTTCTCTAGGAAAACATACCATAGAATTCCCCATATGTCAATAGGAATTCCGAAAATCTTCTGCTTTGTAAAAATCGGGCTTGCTTTTTTGGATATTATGTGCTACGATGTGTCTCAATCAAACACATTTGTTTTTGATACAAAGACAATTCAAGCTGTTGGGAGGAAATTCTATGAAGATCGCGCTTTTGGGCTTCGGCACCGTCGGAGGCGGCGTCTGGGAGCTGCTGCAGGGAAATCCGGACTGGGACATCGCCTGGGTGCTGACCCGGCGAACCCGCCCGGAGCTGGGCAGCCGCGCGGTTTTCACCATGGAACCGATTCTTGCCGATCCGGAGGTGGAGCTGGTTGTGGAGGTTCTGGGCGGTATTCGCCCGGCCTTTGACTATGTGGCTGCCGCTCTGCAGGCAGGAAAGCACGTCGTCACCGCCAATAAGGCCCTTATGGCCGCCCATTACGACGAATTGACGGCTCTGGCCCGGCAGAATGGCGTGGCCCTGCGGTGTACGGGAGCCGTTGGCGGCGGCATTCCCTTTTTGACGGCGCTGGAGCGGGTGCGCCGCCTTGACCGCGTGCGCAGCGTCTCAGGCATTGTCAACGGAACTACCAATTACATTCTTGACCGCATGACCCGGGAGGGCAGCGGCTTCGACGCGGTGCTGGCCGACGCCCAGGCCCTGGGCTATGCCGAGGCCGACCCGTCTGCCGATCTGGACGGTCTGGACGTCCGCCGCAAGCTGGTGCTGATGGCCAATGTGGCCTTCGGTGTCTCCCTGCGGGAGGAGGAGATTCCCATGGCCGGCATCCGGGGCGTCACGGCAGAGGACATTGCGGCCTTTCGGCAAGCGGGACTGGTCTGCCGGATGCTGGCCACGGCCTCCCGGGAGGAGGGAGGCGTCTCGGCGGTGGCGGAGCCGGCTCTGGTGCCGGACTCGGCCCCGGAGGCAGCCGTTCCTCTGAATTGCAACCGCATCACCGTGACCGGCGAACGGCTGGGAGAGCAAGCGTTCTTCGGCCAGGGGGCCGGACGCTATCCCACGGCCATGAACGTCCTCCAGGACTGCATGGACATCGCCTCGGGCTGCCGCAGCTTCTATACGGAGCGGGCGTTGCCCTGCCCCGTGGACAACGACACCCTGCGGCGCCCCTACTACGTCCGCACCGGCGACGAAAAGCCCTTCGCCGGCCTGATCGCCGGACGCCTGGGACCGGGCTTTGTGACCCGTCCCATGGCCGTCCCGGAGCTGCACCGGCGCATCCCTGGGTGCCGGTTCACCGCGGCGGTGGACAACGCATTTTTTGCACAGCATTTTGCCTGAAATTCCACTTGAAAAATTGGCGGATTATGCTATGATTTAGAACAAATCGGCCTGCATATCTTGGAGCAGTATGAATAAAGGAGACAGGACAATGAGAGAGTATAAGGTAGCCATTCTGGGCGCCACCGGCGCCGTGGGACAGGAAATGATGAAGATCCTCGCGGAGCGGGATTTCCCCGTGGCCGAGCTGCACCTGTTGGCCAGCGAACGCTCCGTCGGCAAAGAGGTGACCTGGAAGGGCCGGACCCTGACCGTGGAGCTGGCCTGCGACGCCGCCTTTGAAGGCATGGACATCGTCCTCGGCGCGGCGGAGAACGACATTGCCGAGCGCTTCGCCCCGGCCATCGTCAAGGCAGGCGCGGTCTTCGTGGACAACTCCAGCGCTTTCCGCCTCGACCCCAACGTGCCGCTGATCGTGCCGGAGATCAACCCCGAGGATGCCAAGAAGCACCACGGCATCATCTCCAACCCCAACTGCACCACCATCGTTTCCCTGACGGCCATCAACGCCCTGAACGCCATCAGCCCCATCGAGAGCATCGTCGCCTCCTCCTATCAGGCGGTGTCCGGCGCGGGCGCAGGCGGCCCTCTGGAGCTGGCTGCTGAGGTCGAGGCCCTGCGGGAGGGCAAGACCTACGAGCCGAAGGTGTTCCAGTACCAGATCGCCTATAACGTCATCCCCCAGATCGGCGGCGAAGCCTTCGAGGGCTACACCTCGGAGGAGATGAAGATGCAGAACGAGGGCCGCAAGATCCTGCACCTGCCGGAGCTGAAGGTGAGCTGCACCTGCGTCCGCGTGCCCGTTGTGCGCAGCCACAGCGTCTCCCTTGTCGTCCGGACAAAGGAGAAGATCTCCGTCGAACAGGCGAAGGAAGCCATCGCCAAGGCCCCGGGCTGCCGTCTCGTCGACGACCTGAAGAACAGGATCTACCCGATGCCTCTGGACACCAGCGACCAGGACATCGTCTTTGTCGGCCGCATCCGGGACGATCTCACGTCCGACAACGGCCTGAACATCTGGTGCTGCGGCGACCAGGTGCGCAAGGGCGCGGCGACCAACGCCGTCCAGATTGCGGAGCTGCTGATCGAAAAATAAGCAGCAAAACGGGCAGAGCGGAGCATCTCCGCTCTGCCTTTCTGCGTCTGCGTGCGGGCGCGGAAAACCGGCCGCGGGGAACTGCGGCCGGTTTTCGGTTTCTTATTGCGGGCAATCGCTTTCGTCCGGCAGATCCTGCAGGAAGAGGTCGTCGTCAAGCGTCAGATCCTTGCCGCGGTCGCGGATGCCGAAGCGGC
>CAMGPO010000223.1 GCA_946060825.1 uncultured Clostridia bacterium
CGGAGCTGCCTGCTCTGCCGGTCACGCTGCTGGCCGCTCCCGCCGTCTTTCTGCTGCGGCTGGCCGTCCAGCTTCTGCTCGGCGACTCCCTGGCTGGAAGCTGGAGGGCCTATGCGCCGGAGATGCTCTTTTACCTCTGCTACGGCCTGCTTTTCCATCTCCTGTTCCACGGGCGGCGGAAGCAGCCCTACCGGCTGGTGTTCTGCCTGCCCCTGGCAGTCATCGACGCTCTCTCCAACCTTGCGGAGCTGCTGGTGCGGATGGGGCTCCAGGCCTTTTCGCCGATGCTTCTGCTGCAAATTGCCGCCGTTGCTATTGTCCGCGCCCTGCTGGCCGCAGTCATCCTCCGGGCTATGGACCACTATGGCGTCCGCCTTCTGCACCGGGAGGACAGTGAGCGCTACCGCCAGCTCCTGCTGATGACCGCCGCCCTCCGGAGCGAGGTCGTCTGGATGGAAAAAGGCGCCAGCCTCGCCGAGCGCACCATGAACGGCGCCTATCACCTCTACCGCCGCCTCCGCGCCGCCGGCGCGGACCCGGAACTGGTGGACGCCGCCCTCACCATCGCCAAGGACGTCCACGAGGTCAAAAAGGATTATGCACTGGTCATGCGGGGCATCTCCGGCGCGCTGGAGCAGGACACGGTCCGTCAGGGCATGGAGCTGCAGGAGCTCTGCCGCATTCTGACCCGCAGCACGGAGCAGTTCGCCCGCTCCACCGGAAAGGACGTCTCCCTCTCCTGCCGCTGCGGCGTGAAGCTGCGCACCGTCCGCTATTACGAGCTGATGTCCATTTTCCGGAATCTGCTCAACAACGCCGTCGAGGCCGCGCCGGCAGACCGGCCCGTCCACCTCTCTCTGACCGTGGACGATGAAGCGGACGCCCTCGGCTTCGCAGTGGAGGATAACTGCGGCGGCATCCCGGAGGACCGCCTGGAGCAGATTTTTACCCCGGGATTTTCCAGCAAAATCAACCGGGAGACCGGAGAAATCAACCGGGGACTGGGCCTTGCCATCGTGCGGGACCTGGTCGAAGACCGTTTGGGCGGCGCCGTTTCTGTCCGCTCCGCCGGTGGACACACGGTTTTCACCATCCAAATCCCAAAACACAGTCTGGAGGAATCAAGCGATGCAGATCTATCTGATTGACGACGACGCGGCCGTCCGCAGCGTACTGCGACTGCTGATCGAGGACGGCAGCCTGGGAACCATCGCCGGCTGCTCCGACAACGCCATGGACGCCCTGGAGGATCTCCGGGAAAGCCATCCCGACATCGTCCTGGTGGATCTGTTGATGCCCGGTATGGACGGCATCGAATTTGTCCGGGAGGCCAAGGTCCGCTGGCCGGAGCTGCGGTTCGTCATGCTCTCTCAGGTGACCTCCAAGGACATGGTGGCGGAGGCCTACGCCGCCGGTGTCGACTTTTTCATCTCCAAGCCCGTCAACAGCGTGGAGGTGGCCAGCGTGCTGACCAAGGTCAGCCAGCTTCTCGCCATGGACCGCACCATGCGGCAGGTCCGCTCTCTGGTCCAGGGGGCCGCTCCCGCCGGTCCCGCCCCATCCGCCGCCAAAGCGCCCGAAAATCATCTCAGCTCCGCCCAGCAGACCGTCCTTCACAACGTTCTGCACCGTCTGGGGCTCAGCGGTGACCCGGCCTACGGCGACATTGTACAGATCGTGGGCTATCTGACCGGTCAGGGCCGGGAGGAACAGGCCACGGTGTCCCAGCTCTGCAGCCGGTTCAGCACCTCGCCCAAGACTATGGAGCAGCGCATCCGCCGCGCCGCCAACGCCGGCATGGTCAACCTCGCCAACCTCGGCATTGAGGACTACGCCAACGACACCTTCACTGAATACGCCGGGACCCTCTACAACTTCGAGCAGGTCCGCAAGGAGATGGACTGCATCCGCGGCAGGAGCAGCACCCACGGAAAAATCTCTGTCAAGCGCTTTCTCTATGCGCTCGCGGCGCTCTGTACCGGCCACCCCGCCTGAACCCCTTCTTTTGTTGTGAAACCGCACAAGATTGTGCGGTTTCTTTCTTATGTTTTTCACAAAATTAAAATTCTTCATCATTTTCTTGATTTATTTTTTGTTATTTTTTGTTTTTTCCTGATGCCGCCCCGTAGACTGGAGACAAATCAAAAACGGAGGGCTAAGGAATTATGACAACGATCTTACTCGGTATGGGACTTCTTCTTCTGACTCTGGCCGGCTTCTCTCTCTTCAGCCTCAAGGCCCCCAAGGGCTCCGTGGCCATGTCCGGTCTTGCCAACGCGGCGGTGGCCACCTTCCTGGTGGAAGCCGTTCTCAAATACATCTTCGGCGATCTCATCGGCATCGCATTCCTCGGCGAGGTCGGCGGAATGTCCGGCAGCATGGGCGGCGTGGCCGCGGCCATCCTGGTCCCCATCGCCATGGGCGCCAACCCCGTCTTTTCCGTCGTGGCCGGCGTCGCCGTCGGCGGCTACGGCATCCTGCCCGGCTTCCTGGCCGGTTACGCGGTCGGTTTCCTGTCTCCGCTGGTGGAAAAGTACCTGCCCAATGGACTGGACACCATCCTCGGCGCCCTGGTCCTCGCTCCGATTGCCCGGCTCATCGCCTTCGCGGCAAACCCGGCCGTCAACGCCGCCATGCAGTATATCGGCCAGACCATCACCGCCGCCACGGAGCAGTCCCCCATCGTCATGGGCTTCCTGCTGGGCGGCATCATGAAAATGATCTGCACCTCTCCCCTCAGCTCCATGGCGCTGACCGCCATGCTCGGCCTGACCGGCCTGCCCATGGGCATCGCCGCCATCGCCTGCTTCGGCGGCTCCTTCACCAACGGCATCATCTTTGCCCGCCTGCACCTCGGCGACCGCAGCAGCATCCTTGCCGTCATGCTCGAGCCCCTGACCCAGGCCCACATCATCACCCGGAATCCCATCCCGATCTACGGTTCCAACTTCTTCGGCGGCGGCCTTGCCGGTATCGCCGCGGCGGTCCTCGGCATCATCAACAACGCCCCCGGCACCGCCTCCCCGATTCCCGGCCTGCTGGCCCCCTTCGCCTTCAACGACCCCGTCAAAGTGCTTCTGGCCCTGGCTCTGGGCGCTGTGGGCGGCACCATCGCCGGTCTTGCCGGTGCGGCCGTCTTCAAGCGGTTCGCCAGAAATCCGGAAGCCACGGAAGTTGCCAATTCCCCTGCTCCTGTCCTGGCCGTCGAGGCCGGATAATCCTCCATACCCTTTTCCAGGCGGGACGGTATGATTTCATACCGTCCCGCCCCCTATTTTCCGGCGTTTTATGGATTGCACAACGGCGGAAAATCGTATATAATAAGCTGAATCAGGATTGACACAGAGAGGATGTACCATAT
>CAMGPO010000224.1 GCA_946060825.1 uncultured Clostridia bacterium
GCGAGAACGAGACCATCAACGGCACGACCTACAACAAGCTGCCCAACACCAAGGGCCACATCCTGGTTTCCGACCAGTCCTCCATGTTCCTGTCCCGTCCCTGCAACGTCTCCGACTACGGCATGATCTACGCCGGTGTGCAGAAGAACGTCGGCCCTGCCGGCATGGTCATCGTGATCATCCGCGAGGACCTGATCCGCGACGATCTGGCTGATCTGCCCATCTACCTGCAGTACAGCACCCATGCGGGCGCCGGCTCCATGTACAACACTCCGAACTGCTGGGCCATCTATGTCTGCGGCAAGGTCTTCAAGTATCTGAAGTCCATCGGCGGCCTGGAAGAGATGCATCGACGGAACATCGAGAAGGCTCAGGTCATGTACGACTTCCTTGACCAGTCCAAGATGTTCCGCGGCACCGTCGAGAAGGAATTCCGCAGCCTGATGAACATCCCCTTCGTCACCGAGAGCAAGGAAAAGGACGCCGAAGTTGTCGCCGCCACCAAGGCTGCCGGCTTTGAGAACCTGAAGGGCCACAAGTCCGTCGGCGGTCTCCGCGCCTCCATCTACAACGCCATGCCCAAGGAGGGCGTCGAGGCTCTGGTCGACTTCCTGAAGAAGTACGAGGCTGAGCACGCCTGATTTGCTCCACTGCAAAGCACTCCCCAGCCGGAGTGCTTTGCTTTGATGCAGATTTCACAAAATCAACAAATTTATTTTGACTGCATCAATTTGTTTCATCTATTTTATAAAAAACTTTTACCGTTTTCCCGGCTGCGCGGGCGCTTCCTTTTTTGGGTGCGCGTGCTATAATGGGTTACAGAAAACCGATTTACAAGATAAGGAGTTTTGATTATTATGCGTATTCTCGTCACCGACGGCATGGACAAGACCGCCATCGCGACCCTCCGGGCCGATGGCCACGAAGTCGTGGAGCAGTTCTACGCCCCCGAAGAACTGGGCGCCGCTCTGCGGGACTTCGACGTTGCCGTCGTCCGTTCCAAAACCAAGGTTCGCGCTAACCACATCGATGAGGCCAAGGGCGGCAAGCTGAAGCTCGTCATCCGCGGCGGCGTCGGCGTCGACAACATCGACGTCAAGTATGCCGAGGCCAACGGCATCGCCGTCAAGAACACCCCCAGAGCTTCCTCCCAGTCCGTCGCTGAGCTGGCCATGGCCCATATGTTCTCCTGCGCCCGCTACATCTCCGTCGCCGGCCATAGCATGCGCGAGGACAAGTGGGAAAAGAAAGCCTATGGCAAGGGCATTGAGCTGCAGGGCAAGACCCTCGGCATCGTCGGCTTCGGCCGCATCGGCCAGCATCTGGGCGTCATGGCCAAGGCCATCGGCATGAACGTCATCGCCTTTGATATCTACCACATCCCCGGCATTGAAGAGCAGCTGGGCATCCCCTACGTCGAAATGGACGAGCTGCTTGCTAAGTCCGACTTCATCTCCGTCCACGCTCCCGCGGTCGACGGCGGCGCTCTGATCAATGCGGAGCGCATTGCCAAGATGAAGGACGGCGTCGTCGTCATCAACACCTCCCGCGGCACCAACGTCGATGAGGACGCCCTGCTGGCCGCCCTCGAGTCCGGCAAGGTCCGCGCCGCCGGCCTGGACGTCTTCGCTGACGAGCCCGCCTCCAACAAGGCCCTCTACAGCCATCCCGCCGTCTCCTGCACGCCTCACATCGGCGCTGCCACCGTCGAGGCTCAGAAGCGCATCGGCACCGAGATCGTCGACATCATCCGTAATTTCGCAAAGTAATCTTTGTGGAATAATATTGAATCCAGAATCTGAAAAGAATAAGGAGAAAAGATCATCATGAATGCATATGTTGAAAGCGTCATTGCTAACGTCAAGGCAAAGCACGGTAATGAGCCCGAATTCGTTCAGACCGTCGAAGAAGTATTCTCCTCTCTGTCTCCCGTTATCGATGCTCATCCCGAGTATGAGAAGGCCGACCTGCTGAACCGCATGACCGAGCCTGAGCGGATGTTCACCTTCCGCGTTGTCTGGATGGACGACAACGGCAACTATCACACCAACCGCGGCTGGCGCTGCCAGTTCAACGGCGCCATCGGCCCCTACAAGGGCGGCCTGCGCTTCCAGAAGAACGTCTATGAAGGCATCATCAAGTTCCTCGGCTTCGAGCAGACCTTCAAGAACAGCCTGACCGGCCTGCCCATCGGCGGCGCCAAGGGCGGTTCCGACTTCGATCCCGCCGGCAAGTCCGACGCCGAAGTCATGCGTTTCTGCCAGAGCTTCATGACCGCTCTGTACCGCTACATCGGGCCCGACATCGACGTTCCCGCTGGTGACATGGGCGTCGGCGGTCGTGAAATCGGCTACCTGTATGGCCAGTATCGCCGCCTGAAGGGCGTCTGGGAGAACGGCGTTCTCACCGGCAAGGGCATGAGCTACGGCGGCTCCCTGATCCGTCCCGAGGCCACCGGCTACGGCGCTGTCTATTATCTGCAGGAAGTCCTGAAGCATGAGGGCGACTCCATCGACGGCAAGCGCATTGCCATCTCCGGCTACGGCAACGTCGGCTGGGGTATCATGAAGAAGGCCGCCATGCTGGGCGCCAAGGTCACCTACTTCGCCGGCCCCGACGGCTATGTCCATGATCCCGATGGTGTCATCACCGACGAAAAGCTGAACTACATCCTTGAGATGCGCGCCAAGGATCCGATGCACTGCAAGCCCTATGCTGACAAGTTCGGCTGCGAGTTCGTGCCCGGTGAGAAGTGCTGGGGCGTCAAGGACGTCGATGTCTATATGCCCGCTGCCATGCAGAACGACGTCAAGATGGAGTCCGCCGTCAAGATCGCCGAGTCCGGCGTCAAGTACTACATCGAAGTCGCCAATATGCCCACCACCAACGATGCTCTGAACTATCTGCGTGAGCAGAAGCATCTGGTTGTCGCTCCCTCCAAGGCTGTCAACGCCGGCGGCGTCGGCGTCTCCGCTCTTGAGATGGCACAGAACTCCGAGCGTCTGGTCTGGACTGCTGAGGAAGTCGATGCTCAGCTGCACAAGATGATGGAGAACATCCACAAGGTCTCCGTCGAGGCTGCTGAAGAGTACGGCTTGGGCTACGACCTGGTCGCCGGCGCCAACATTGCTGGCTTCAAGAAGGTCGCCGAGGCCATGATGGAGCAGGGCATCTTCTAAGATTCCCCTCTTCCCCAAATCCGCAAAATCCCGGTGCCTACGGGCACCGGGATTTTTCTGTTCTTTGGCTTCTGCCTTGTCTGCTGGGCGAATCTATGGTAAAATAGTCTTATTCCGGAAGGGAGGCTTCCAACATGACCA
>CAMGPO010000225.1 GCA_946060825.1 uncultured Clostridia bacterium
CTGGGAACCGGCCTGCTCATAGTTCGCGACGATCGCGGGGACGCGGCCGAGGAAGGGGTTTTCCACCTGATAGCGCTTCTGGCCCGTGGCGGTGTCCGTCCCGTTGGAGACGCCCTCGAAGTGGGCGACCACGGATCTGGGCTGCAGCATGACCCGGTAGCCCATCTTCCGGACGGTAAAGGCCAGGTCGCTGTCCTCGCAATAGGCCGGGGCGAAGGTCTCGTCAAAGCCGCCGATCTCCTCCCAGAGGGCCCGGGACAGCAAAATGGCCGCGCCGGAGATGTAATCCACCTGCTTGACATAGTTGTACTCCGGCTGTCCGGGACTCCGGCCGTTGCCGTAGTTCCAGGCTGTGCCATCCCTCCAGAGGATGCCGCCGGCCTCCTGCAGGATGCCGTTGGGGTAGATCAGGCGGGAGCCGACCATGCCGATGTCCGGCGCGCTCTCGATCAGGGTAATCAGGGGCTCCAGCCAGTCCTGCTGCACCTGGGTATCGTTGTTAAGGAAGAGGACATATTTTCCGACGGCAAACTGGGCCGCGTGGTTGCAGTTGCGCAGAAAGCGGAGGTTCCGGGCGTTGACAATGTGGCGGACGCCGGGCAGGATGTCCTCGATCTGCCGGGTCAGGTCGGTGGAGCAGTCGTCGGCGATGAGAATCTCATAGGTCACATTGCCGCTGTGCTTCAGAATGGAACTGACGCAGTGATAGGTATACTCGAACTGGTTGTAGACCGGGATGATGATGGACACCTGAGGATCGTCCCACTGGGGAACCTGCAGGACGGCGTAATCCTCCGCCCCCCTGGGCGTTTTGCTCAGCTCCTCCAGCTCCAGCGGCTCCGGGTGGACGTCGATCGCCAGAGGCTGGCCGGTGATGTTGCTCATCATCAGCAGCCGGATCTCCGTCAGATTGCCCCGAACCAGGAGGCGGAAGAACTTTTTCAGCTTTCTCGGCGTCAGGTTGCGCAGGAATTTGATGGGGTGCCGGATGAGCGTCCACAGCAGGCGGCAGAACAGCGCCCGCTTGCTTCCCACCGGCGCAAAGAAATGGATGATAACCAGAAGGAACTGCTTCAGCCGCGGCCACAGGCCGGCGGCCTGTTCCCGGTTCTCTCTCTGATTCATGGCGCACGTATCTCCTTTTTTCTGATCTCAGTTGCCGTCCGTGTCGTCCAGGACGACGGAGAGCTGCCGCGTCTCGCTGCCCGGGGAGCGGTAAAAATTGCTCCGCACGTGGACCGTGACCACCTCGTTGGCCGGACCGCGCAGCTCAAAATAGACAAATTCCTCGGTGATCAGGATCTCCACCGGCTCGTCGTCGTTGATGGAGAAGCGTACCTTCTCCTTGCCGGTCAGGTCGTTGAAGGGGAAGCGAACAGCGCCGGAAACCAGGCCCATGGGGCCGGTTTTGATCTTATAGGAGCCCTCCGGCGGGAACCAGTTGTCCGGATACATGGAGACGCGCTGAATCTCTGCCATCGTCCGGCCGATCTCGAGCTGCGGGGCGTTGTCAAAGTCGATCAGCCCCTCGTAGGCGTCGCAGACCGTCTGGGTCTCGCCGAACATGACCACCTTGCCGTGGTCGATCCAGAGAACGTGGTCGCAGAGGCTGCGGATCTGGTTCAGGGCGTGGGAGACCATCAGCACCGTGGTGCCGCCGCTCATCATCTCCCGCATCCGGCCCTCGCTCTTCTGGCGGAAATGACTGTCGCCGACGGAGAGAATCTCGTCCACGATCAGGATCTCCGGATCCACCTGGGTGGCGATGGAGAAGGCCAGGCGCATCATCATGCCGGAGGAAAAGGTGCGTACCGGCTGGTCGATGAAGCCCTGCAATTCCGCAAATTCCACGATATTGTCAAACTTTTTGTCGAGAAACTCCTTGGAATAGCCCAGAATGGCGCCGTTGAGGTAGATATTCTCCCGGGCGGTCAGATCCATGTCGAAGCCCGCGCCCAGCTCCAGCATCGGGGCGATGTTGCCGCCGATCTCGATGGAGCCGCTGGTGGGCGTCAGCACGCCGGCGATCATCTTGAGCAGGGTCGATTTGCCTGCGCCGTTGCGGCCGATGATGCCGCAGACGCCGCCCTTCGGCACCTCCAGGCTGATGTGATCCACGGCCCGGAAATGGTCATAGTGGAGCCTGCCGCGCAGCAGGTTGATGAAGAATTCCTTGAAGCTGTTGATGCGCTCCTGATCCTTGTGGAAGTCCATCACGACGTCCCGGATTTCGATCATAATTCCGTCTTTCATCGCGTCCACCTCAGATATACAGGATAAAGTTCCGCTTCAGCTTCCGGAACACCAGCAGGCCGATGGCCAGGAACACCAGGGCATAGCCATAGCAGAAGGCGAACTGGGTCAGGGACGGCACCGCCGCATCCAGCACCAGCGTGCGGAAGAAGGTCACATACTGGTACATCGGATTGAGCTGATAGAGGCTCCAGAGGGCCCTGGACGCGTGCTCGGAGATGATGGTAACCGGGTAGAACAGCGGGGTCAGGTACATCCAGAGCATGATGAGAACGCTGTAGAGGAACTGGGTATCGCGGAAATAGACCATGACGGCGGAAAGAATCAGGCCGACGCCCACGGAGAAGAGAATCAGGGCCAGATACAGCACCGGAATCAGCAGATGGCAGGCGCTCACCGGCAGACCCTGGATCAGGATGATGAGATAGAGGGCCAGGGTGGAAAACGCCAGATTGATGCAGGAGGACAGCACCTTGGCGATGGGAAACACATAGGTCGGGATATAGACCTTCGTGATCAGGGACGCGCTGTTGGTGATGGAGGTCAGGGCAGCCTGGGTGGCCTCCGAGAAAAAGTTGAAGGTGACGGTGCCGATCAGCAGGTAGACGGCGTAGTTCTCCACGTCCCAGCGAAACAGGTTGGAGAACACCAGATACTGCACGCACATGGTCAGCAGCGGATTGAGCATACTCCAGAGGACGCCGAGGACGCTGCGCTTATACCGGGTTTTGAAGTCCCGGCTGACGAGCTGGCTGAGCAGGAAGCGGTATTTCTGCACCGATTCCAGTTTTTTCTTGAGCATAAAACAAGCGACTCCTTTGCCGGATTCCGCTCCGGTTCCGGGCGGAAAGCGGAATCTGCGCGCAAAAAAACGCAGATACCGATGATAGCTTATTATATCTTTTCTCCATGGCCCTGTCAAGTTGGCCGGGATTGTCCCGGACGGCGCAAAACGGCGCCGCAGTGTTCTGCGGCTCCGTCGGGGTTTTTATTTATTTATGGGCCTCGATCCAGCCTTTGAAGAAGGCTTCGAGCTTGCCAACGACGCCGGCTCTCTCCTCTCCT
>CAMGPO010000226.1 GCA_946060825.1 uncultured Clostridia bacterium
CATCCGCCGCCTCGAGAAGCTGGAAGCGCTGACTCGCACCTACCCCGGTGTCGAGAAGGCCTATGCCATCCAGGCCGGCCGCGAGATCCGCGTCATGGTCAAGCCCGAGGAGGTCACGGAGGACAACATGATCCTCATGGCCCGGGACCTGGCCAAGAAGATCGAGGCCGAGCTCGAGTACCCTGGCCAGATCAAGGTCAACGTCATCCGTGAAACCAAAGCCATCGAATATGCCAAATAATCACCGCAGCCGCCGATCTCCTGATCGGCGGTTGTTTTTTTGGCCTGCGGCGGATATAATAGAGAAAAACGGGCCGGGAGGGGAAAAGAATGAAGCTGCGGATTTTGACGGTGGGTGACGTGGTCGGCTCCGCCGGACTGGCCTACCTCGGAAAAAACCTACGGGTTTTGAAACGGGAGAAGCACATTGACTTTTGTGTCGTCAACGGGGAGAATGCCTCTATGGTGGGCATGACGCCCCGGCAGGCCGACGATATCTTTTTCGCCGGAGCCGATGTCATCACCCTCGGTAACCACATCTGGAACCGGCGGGAGATCATCCCCTATCTGGAGGACACGGCCTATGTGCTGCGGCCTGCCAATCTGGCGCCCCAGCTCCCGGGCATCGGATATCATACCTATGATACCGTGGCCGGCCCTCTGGCGGTCATCAATCTGGTGGGCCGCTGCGGCATGGACTTCGGCCCGGACAATCCCTTCCTGCTGGTCGAAAAGCTGCTGAAAGAGCTGGACGCCCGGATGATCCTTGTGGAGATCCACGCCGAGGCCACCTCGGAGAAGCTGGCCATGGGCTACCTACTGGACGGACGGGCCTCGGCAGTCTACGGCACCCACACCCATGTGCCTACGGCGGATCTGCAGATTCTGCCCAGGGGCACCGGTTTTGTCACCGACCTCGGCATGACCGGGCCGGCCTATTCGGTGCTGGGCGTCAATCCGAAGCAGTCCATCGCCACCTTCCGGGGCGACCTGACGACCCGCTATGAGCAGGCTCCCGGCCCCTGTAAGCTGGAGGGCGCGATCTTCACCGTCGACAGCGAGAGCGGCAAAACCGTCGAGACAGAAAGGGTTTTTCTCCATGATTAAATTTTTGCACGCGGCCGACTTCCATCTCGACGCCCCTTTCGCTTCCCTGAGCCGGGAGGCGGCGGTGCGGCGGCGGCAGGAGCAGCGCGAGGCCGTCCGGCGGCTGGTCACAGCCTGCAACGAGGCGGACTGCGACCTGATGCTTCTGGCCGGCGACCTGCTGGACAGCGACGGCGCCTGGCAGGAGACGATCGACTGCCTCGTGGAGCAGTTCGGCGCCTGCCGTGCCCAGATTTTCCTGGCTCCGGGCAACCACGACCGCTTCCTCCCCGGCTGCCCCTACGACGCGGTCCAGTGGCCGGACAACGTACATATCTTCACGAAAAACCGGCTGGAGGCCGTGGCTCTGCCGGAACTGGGCTGTGCCGTCTGGGGCGCGGCCTTTACCCAGATGGACTGTCTGCCCCTGCTGGAAGATTTCACCGTCCAGGACCCGGAGCTGCTGAACCTGATGGTTCTCCACGGCGAGGTGCGGCCAAACTCCGCCTACAACCCGATCTCTGAGGCCCAGATCGCGGCCTCGGGTCTCGACTATCTGGCCCTTGGCCACGTCCACCAGTGCAGCGGGCCCCTGCGGGCGGGCAAGACCACCTATGGCTGGCCCGGCTGCCTCATGGGCCGGGGCTTCGACGAGTGCGGCGACAAGGGCTACTTCCTCGGCGAGCTGGACCGGAGCGGCTGTACCGTCCGCTTTGTGCCATTGCCTGGACGGCGGTATGAGATCTTCCACGTCCGTGCCGGCGACGACGCGGCGGCGGCCATCGAGGCGGCTCTGCCGCCGGACACGGCGGCGAACATCTGCCGCATCTACCTCGAGGGCGAGGCGGAGCCGGTGGACGAGCGGGCGCTGTACCGGGCCTTTGCGCCCCGGTTTTTCGGCCTGACCATCTGCGACCGGACGGTGCCGAAGGTCGACCTCTGGGCGGCGGCCGGAGAGGACACCCTCAAGGGTCTGTTTTTGAAGGATTTGAAAGAGCGGTATGACCGGGCCGAGGACGAAGAAACCCGGCGCTGCATCGCACTGGCGGCCCGCAGCGGCCTTGCGGCCATGGAAGGACGGGAGGGGCTATGACGATTCGGAAGATGACGGCCACCTTCGGCCGGCTGGACAGGGCGGAGCTGTGCCTGGAGGACGGGCTGAACCTGCTGGAACTGCCCAACGAGGGCGGCAAGTCCACCTGGTGTGCCTTTTTGCTGGCGATGTTCTATGGCATCGACACCTCCCGCCGGGCGGCCAGGGGTACAATCCCGGCCAAGACGAAGTTCAAGCCCTGGAGCGGAGCGGCCATGGAGGGCCGGATCGAGCTGGAATGGCAGGGCCGGGAGATTACCATCGAGCGGCGCTCCAAGGGCCGGGTGCCCATGGGCGAGTTCCGGGCCTACGAGACGGCCAGCGGCCTGCCAATCCGGGAGCTGACGGCGGAGAACTGCGGGCTGCAGCTCCTGGGCGTGGAGGAAGCGGTTTTTGAGCGGAGCGCCTTCCTGCGTCAGGCGGGGCTGGCCGTGACCCAGACCGGGGCGCTGGAACAGCGGCTCGGCGCCCTCGTCACCACCGGCGAGGAGACCGTCTCCTACTCGGAGACGGAGCGGCGGCTGCGGGACTGGCGCAATGCCTGCCGCCATAACCAGACCGGCGAGCTGCCGCGTCTGGAACGCCAGCTCACGGAGACCGAGGACACGTTGGAGCAAATCCACGCCCTGCAGGAGCAGTCCCTGGGCCTGCGGGCCGAGGAGGAGCGGCAGAACACGGAGCTGCTGCATCTGGGCCGTCTGGAGCGGGGCCTGCGGGCGGCGGAGAACCGCAAAAAACGGGAGGCCGTGGCTCGGGCGGAGGAGCGGTGCGAGATCCTGCGGGCGGCGGCGGATGCGGCCAAAGCGCAGGCCGCCGGATTGCCGCCTCAGGAGACCTTGCGAAACTGGCAGCGGGAGTGGGCTGAATTGCAGGCGGAGCGGCGGGCTGTGCCCGTGGCGGCGGCTGCGGAGCCGGAACTGCCAGTAATTCCCTCCGTCTATGCCGGGAAAACCGCTGAGGAGATCCGCGAAGCGGCGGAACAGGCGGCGCGGAATTACGACGCCTATGGAAAAGCGGCCCAGCCGGGCAAAAACCCGTTCCATTGGCCCGCGCTGATTGCGGCGGTCCTGGGCCTGCTGGCCTTTTTGCTGCCGGTGTGGTCTCCCGGCGCGGTGCTGCTGGCCATGGC
>CAMGPO010000227.1 GCA_946060825.1 uncultured Clostridia bacterium
GGCCTCATTCATGATGGCCAGGGCGTCCTCGGGCGTGATCTCGCCGAGCAGCGCCTGCTGGTTGGTGGGAGCCCAGACATTGTTGATGAACTCGCTCAGAGTCTCGGTAGGAGGCAGGATGCCGGCCACAGCCATGCCCTCGGCGGAAACCGCCTGGAACCGGTTGGCAGCATACTCGTCGGTGGCGGTAATATTCGGGGTGCCGAGGCCCTTGCCGGTACCCTTGAACCAGATGGTGCCGCCCTCGCCGGTGGTCATGAACTTATAGAACTCGAAGGCAGCTTCCTTGTTCTCGCAGTTCTCCAGGATGGCCATCTCGGTGTCGCCAGTGCAAGTCCACTGGCCCTTGTCGGAGCCGGGGAACACGAAAGCGTCGACGTCGTCGCCGAACTGCTCAATCCACTGGGTGGAGGAGCCGATGTGGTGGATGATCATGGAGGTCAGGCCGGAGGAGAAGCCGTCGGTCAGCTCCGCAAAGGCGGCGTTCACGGCGGATTCCGGTGCATAGCCGTTCTGATAGATGCTCAGGTATGCCTTGTAGGCTTCGACGGCCTCGGGGGTGGTCAGATCGTCCCAGGACGCGCCGTAGGCATACAGGAAGTTGCCCAGATGCTCATGGCCGCCGCCGGCGCCGCGCATACCGTAGCCGTAAACGTCGATGACGCCGTCGCCGTCGGTGTCACGGGTCAGCTTCTCAACAGCATCCATGAACTCGTCGATGGTGGTGGGAACTTCCACACCGGCTGCCTCGAAGTAGGAGGGACGATAGTAGACGTACAGGGGCTCAAGGGTCCAGGGCAGGAGAGACAGGGTGCCGTCGCCGGTGCCGTCGCGGGCGATCTGCCAGGCGGCGTCGCTGATCAGGGAAGCATCCTCCCAAGCGTCAACGCTGCCGGTCATGTCAGCCAGCAGGCCGTTGGAGGCATAGAGCTTGGCAGAGGAGACCTTGAAGGTGGAGATGTCGGGGCCGCCGCCGCCGGTAACAGCAGTGAACATGGTCTCCATGTATCCGCCGCTGTCCCAGGGGTACTCTTCGGCAACGACCGTGATGTTCTTGTCGTTGGACTCGTTGAACGCCTGAACAGCGCTCTGGAGGCAGGCGGACTGGTCGGTGTTGTCAGCCCAGTACCAGAAGGTCAGGGTGACAGGCTCGGCCGCAGCGGGTTCCTCCGCGGCAGGCTCTTCGGCTGCGGGTTCTTCGGCTGCGGGTTCTTCAGCTGCGGGTTCTTCGGCCGCGGGCGCTTCCGCCGCGGGTTCTTCGGCTGCGGGTTCTTCGGTCTTGGCGGAACAAGCAGTCACGCTCAGAACCATGACAAGGGCCAGCAGCAATGCCAGTAACTTCTTCATTTTGTCCTCCTATTTGTTTGATTTATTTGCTCATGTTGTGAAACCACAACGATCAGCCTTTGACAGCGCCTGCGGTCATGCCGGCAACCAGCCGTTTCTGGGCGAAGAAGAACATGACAATCACAGGAATACAGGTGAGGAATCCGCCCGCGCACAGCAGGCCCCAGTCAACGCCGAGCTGTCCGATGAGGGTACTCAGGGCAACGGGAATGGTTCTGGTGGCCGGATTGGTAAACATCGACGCGAGAGTGTATTCATTCCATGCCTGCATGAACATATACACACCGGCAGCCAGCAGGCAGGGCGTCAGCACCGGCAGGAAAATCCGGACAAAGGCGCCTCTTCTGGTGCATCCGTCCACGAGGGCCGCCTCCTCCAGTTCGAAGGGCACGTCCCGGATAAAGCCCTGGATGAGCCAGACGGAGAAGGGGATCGTGAAGGTTGCGTAGGCAATGATCATGCCGACGTGGGTGTAGAGCAGGCCGAGCTGCCGCATGATCGAATAGAGAGGGATCATCAACAGGACGGTGGGGAACATATTGTTCGACAGGAACAGGGCCATCAGCACCTTGCGGCCTTTGAACTGGAACCGGGCAAAGGCATAGGCGGCCAGGGTGGAGACGAACAGGGACAGCACCGTGGTGCCCAGGGCGATCAGCAGGCTGTTCTTCATGTACTTTAGGAAGTCAAAGTATCCAAACAGCTCCTTGTAGTTCTCCCAGGTGAAATGTTTGGGCCAATACAGCAGAGGCGCCGTATAGATGTCCGCGTCGGTCTTGACGGAGGTGACGAACATCCAGTAGTACGGGAAGAGGGTCACCAGCGTGAAGAGGATCAGCGGCAGATAGAGGGCGAGGATTTTGTTTCCTCCCTTTTTATTCAGTCTATTCATTGCAGCTCCTTACCAGCAGAGTGTTCATTCTTGCCTTATCCGTTCTTGGAGGTCGTTCTCAGGTAGGGGATGGCCGCGCAGAGCATCAGGATCGTCATAATGATGGCGATGGCCGAGGCATAGCCCAGGTTGAGGACGTGGGCCTTCTGGTAGGTCATCAGGGCGATGGTCTGGGTCGCATAGGCCGGGCCGCCGCCTGTCATATTCTGGAGAATATCGACCGAATTGGCAACCCAGATGACGCGCAGCAGCACCGTCACATAGATTGTGTTTTTGATCGAAGGAATGGTGATTTTGAACAGCCGCTGGAAAGAATTGGCGCCGTCAATCTCCGCCGCCTCATACATATCGGCCGAGACACCCTGGAGGGCCGCCAGAATCATGAGCGCGAAAAACGGAATGCCCTGCCAGATCAGCGTGATGAGCACCGCCGGGAAGGCCAGGCTCGTCCGCGACAGGAAGGGGATGCCCTGCTGGATGATTCCGAGCCGGAGCAGGAGATCATTGAATACGCCGTAGTCGCCGTCATAGAGCCAGCGCCAGATCAGGCCGATCAGAACGCCGGAGGTGACCCAGGGGATCATGACCAGGGAGCGGACCAGGCCGCGGCCCTTGAACTCGCGGTTCAGCAGCAGCGCCAGGATAAAGCCGAAGAGAAACTGGAAGCCCACGCCAAGGCCGACCCAGAGGATGGTTTTCCAGAAGGAAGGCCAGAACTGCCGGTCCTTGGTCAGGATGTCGATGTAGTTCTGAAGGCCGATGAAAGCCGTTTTGTTCGGGTAGCGCAGATCGTAGTTCTTGAAGCTGGAAATCAGCGCCTGGACAACCGGAACAAACACGATACAGATCATGATGATCAGCGCCGGAGCCAGCAGTATGTACGGATAGAGCCGTTCCCGTCTGGCGGCGCTGCTCAGGGTTTCCTTTGGTTTGGAATTCTTCAACTTCTACCACCTGTCCCTCTTTCCCGTTTTTTCGTCAAAAATATTCATACTCACTATGTTTAAATTTATTATATGCAGTTTGTTCAAATTTGTCAA
>CAMGPO010000228.1 GCA_946060825.1 uncultured Clostridia bacterium
ATACTGTAGCCGGAAAAACGCAGAAGATCGCCCGGTACGGGGCCACACGGCCATCTCTGCGCAAAAAAGAGATCCGCACCGTGCGGATCTCTTTTGTGATTCCGGGGGTTTGGAAGCGGCATACACTCCCGCTGAGATCAGAGGATGATCCGGCAGCCGGATTAAAGCCGCAGCCCCTTGATGTCCTTGATCCGGGAAAGGATGATGTTGCAGCTGCAGCTGACCACGCCGGGAAGCGGATCGATGACGGTGCGGAGCAGCGTCTCCATCTCCTCGCCGGACGCCGCCACCGCATGAACATGGAGCTTGTTTTTCCCGGTTACCCGGTAAATCTGCGTGATGATCCCGTTCTCCCGGAGGATCTCCGTCACCCGGGCCAGCGTATCCGGCAGCGTCTCGATCTCAAAATAGCAGGACACCGCCCCGCCGATCTTCTGCGGGTTGATAATGGTTGTGTACTCCTCGATGATGCCCCGCTGCTCCAGGGCCTGAATCCGCGCCTTCACCGCGACCCGGGAAATACCCACCTGCTGTCCGATCTCGGAATAGGACATCCGCGCATTCCGGATCAAACGCTCCACAATCTCCTGATCGAGCCGGTCCAGCCCCTCCAAAAACATGGGATTCGCCCCTTTCCTCTGCATGATTTCCGCCCTGATTATACGGCGGTTTTTACGATTTGTAAATATAAACTTGACGAATAGTCCACTATTATTTATAATAATTTCGAAACGTAATTATATCCTTTCGATAAGAAGGTGCGCGAATGAATCGGGATCTGACCCGCGGATCGGTGATGGGTTCCATGCTGCGCTTTGCCGTGCCCATGATTCTCGGAAATCTGCTGCAGCAGTGCTACAACATTTCCGACACGCTGATCGTCGGCAGATTTCTCGGCAGCAACGCTCTGGCGGCCGTCGGCTCTTCCTTTACCCTGATGACGTTTCTGACCTCCATCCTGCTGGGACTGTGCATGGGCAGCGGCGCCGTATTCTCCATCCGCTTCGGCCAGCGGGATGCGCAGGGACTCCGGGAAGGCGTCTTTGCCTCCTTTGTCCTGATCGCTGCCCTGACCATCCTGCTGAACCTCCTCGCCTTTGCCTGTCTGGACTGGCTGCGGGTCTTTCTCCGGGTGCCAGACGAGGTTTGGGGCCTGATGCGGGACTATCTGGCCGTCATCTTCTGCGGGATCGCGGCCACTTTCCTGTACAACTATTTCGCGTCCTTTCTGCGGGCCGTCGGCAATTCCATGACGCCGCTGCTGTTTCTGGCTCTCTCCGCCGTGTTGAACATCGGGCTGGACCTGTGGTTCGTGCTGGGTCTGGGGCGCGGGGTCGCCGGAGCCGCAGAGGCGACGGTGATTGCCCAGTATGTCTCCGGCGCCGGCATCGCGGTCTTTACGCTGGTGCGCTACCCCCAGGTCCGCCCCAACCGGAGCAGCTTCCGCATCCGCCGGGCCTGCGTCCGGGAAATCGCCGGATTCTCCGTTCTCACCTGCGTCCAGCAGTCCGTGATGAACCTCGGCATCCTTCTGGTGCAGGGCCTGGTCAACAGCTTCGGCGCCACGGTCATGGCCGCCTTTGCGGCGGCTGTCAAGATCGACGCCTTCGCCTATATGCCGGTCCAGGACTTCGGCAACGCCTTTTCCACGTTCATCGCCCAGAACTATGGGGCAAAAGAGGATGGGCGCATCCGCGCCGGACTGAAGGGCGCGGTGTGCGCGTCGGTTCTCTTCTGCGTCGTGATCTCCGGGGCCGTGTGGTGCTTCGCCCGGCCGCTGATGGGGCTGTTTGTTGAGGCCGGTGAAACGGCGATCATCCGGGAGGGTGTCCGCTATCTCCGCATCGAGGGAACGTTCTACTGCGGGATCGGCCTGCTGTTCCTGCTGTACGGCCTCTACCGGGCTTTGGGCCGACCCGGGATGTCCGTGGTGCTCACGGTGATCTCCCTGGGCACCCGTGTGGCCCTGGCCTACCTTCTCTCCGCCGTGCCGGCCATCGGCGTGACCGGCATCTGGTGGTCCATTCCCATCGGCTGGTTCCTGGCAGACCTGACCGGCGCGCTCTACTACCGCTTCCGCAAAACGCAGCTCCTCTTATGGGACCATGGAGCGCACCCGTAGCGTTTCTCCCCAAATGTTACAAAACGTCCACACTTTTTTCGCCGGATTCTGCTATACTGTCCGAAGAAATGAAGGGGGAAACAACGATGCTGACGCTGCTGATGACCATTCTGTTTTGCTGGCTGTTCTTCAAGGTCCTCAAGCTTGCGTTCCGGGTTACCTGGGGCGCAGCCAAAATTCTCGCCTCCGTGCTGTTCATCGCAGCGGTGCCGCTGCTGATCGTCTGCCTGCTCTTCGCCGGCGGTCTGGTTCTGCTGGTTCCCGTGGCCCTGGTCGCTGCCGCTTTCGGACTGCTGAAAGCCTGTACATAAACAGAAAAAGCCTCCCATCGACAGGATGGGAGGTCTTTTTTACCGACTCTGTGCATCAATCTTCTCTTTCAGTTCCGTGAGATAGAGCCACCGCTCGGTCCTGGCCTCCAGCTCCGCCTCGAGGGAAGCCTGCTGCACCTGCAGCTCCTGCAGCCGCACATAGTCGCTGCCGCAGGCGCTCTGGGCCGCCTGATTCTCCCGCAGTTGTTTCTCCAGGGCCTCGATTTCCCCGTCGATGGTGGAAAACTCCCGCTCTTCCTTAAAGGAGAAGCGGAGTTTTTTCTCCCGGGGACGTTCCTGAACGGCTTTAGGCTTTTCGATTTTGACCGGCGCGGCCTCCTCTCTGCGCTTGGCGGCCCAGTCGCTCCAGTTGCCGGTATAGGCCAGCACCCGGCCGTCGCCCCGCACCTCAAAAACCGACTCCGCCAGCTTGTCCAGGAAGAACCGGTCGTGGGACACGGCCAGGATCGGACCGGGGAAGCTCTGAAGATAGTCCTCGAGGATGGAAAGGGTCATTACGTCGAGGTCGTTGGTCGGCTCGTCCAGCAGCAGGACGTTGGGCGCCTCCATCAAAACGGACAGCAGATAGAGCCGCCGCCGCTCGCCGCCGGAGAGGCGGCCGATGGGCACGCTCTGGAGATCCGGTGGAAAGAGGAACCGCTCCATCATCTGCTTGGCAGTGAAGGTGCCCTCATCGGTGCGCACCTCTTTGGCGATGTCGTGGATGAAGTCGTAGACCCGCTGGTTCAGGTCCAGCTCCCGGCCCTCCTGGGAGAAGTGGCCGA
>CAMGPO010000229.1 GCA_946060825.1 uncultured Clostridia bacterium
CATGACTGGCCGCCAGTGCCAGACGACGATCGGCAACGGCAAGCTGCTGATGAAAGACCGGGAGCTGGTCGGCATCGACGAGGAAGCCGTCAACGCTCACATCCTCGAAGAGGCCAAGAAGCTCTGGGGCGCCCTCAACCACTGCGAATACTGATACAGGCCAAAAAGGAGGTTCACTACCATGTCTGAACGAATGACACCCATTCCCTTCCGGGAACTGCTCCGTTGGTGCATCCACGAATACGAGACGTCCGGCACCATGTTCGGCGTTGCACGGCCCTACCGCAAACAAGGCAAGCAGGTTCTGCCAATCTTCGGCGAGGCCATCGAGACGCCTTTTGGCCCTGCCGCCGGCCCCAACACCCAGCTCACCCAGAACATCGTAGCCGCCTGGTTTGCCGGCGCCCGGTTCTTTGAGCTGAAAACCGTTCAGGAGATGGACGGCGCGGCCCTGGCCGCCTGTGTCAACCGCCCCTGTATTCTTGCCAACGACGAGGGCTATAACTGTGAGTGGTCGACGGAGCTGTATGTCCCCCAGGCCTTTGAGGAGTATGTGAAGGCCTGGATCCTGCTGAAATTCTTCTCCAGGCACTTCGGCCTCGGCGATCCCAACGGCTTTGTCTTCAACATCTCGGTCGGCTACAACCTGGCCGACATTCAGAAGGAAAAAACCGACACCTTCATCAACGGCATGAAGGACGCCTCGGAGACGAAAATTTTCCGCGAGTCCATCGCCGCCCTGAAGGAGGTCTTCCCCGACGAGGCGGACTACATCGACACGATTCCGGCCACGGTCTGCCGCTCCGTCACCGTTTCTACCCTCCATGGATGTCCCCCCCAGGAGATCGAGGCAATCGCCTCCTACCTGCTGCGGGAAAAAGGAATGCACACTTTCGTCAAGTGCAACCCCACCCTGCTGGGCTACCAGTCCGCCCGGAGCATCCTGGACCACATGGGTTACGATTACATCCAGTTTGGCGAGTTCCACTTCAATGACGACCTGCAGTGGGCTGACGCCGTGCCGATGTTTGAGCGGCTACGGGCCCTGGCCGACTCTCTGGGCCTCGAGTTTGGCCTCAAGCTGTCCAACACCTTCCCGGTGGACGTCAAGGCGAACGAACTGCCCTCCGAAGAGATGTATATGTCCGGCAAATCCCTCTATCCCCTGACCATCGAGATGGCAAACCGGATCTCCCGTCAGTTCGGCGGCAAGATGCGGATCTCCTATTCCGGCGGCGCCGATGCCTTCAACATTGAGGCCCTCTTTGACGCCGGTATCTGGCCCATCACCATGGCCACCACGGTGCTGAAGCCCGGCGGCTATACCCGCATGGTGCAGATCGCTGAACGGCTGGAAAACCACAAATTTGAGAAATTCACGGGCACCGATCCGGAGAAGATTGCCGCCCTGGCTGCCGCTGCCCTGGAGGACCCCCACCACCGCAAGCCCATCAAGCCGCTGCCCTCCCACAAGAGCGCGGACCCGGTCCCACTGATCGACTGCTTCAAGGCCCCCTGCAAGGGCGGCTGCCCGATTGAGCAGGACATCCCCGAGTATCTGGAGCTGTGCCGCAAGGGGATGTATGACGAAGCGCTGCAGCTCATCACCGAGAAGAACGCCCTCCCCTTCATCACCGGCACCATCTGCGCCCATCGCTGCATGGGCAAGTGTACCCGGAACTTCTACGAGGAGCCGGTACAGATCCGTGCGTCCAAGCTGGAAGCCGCCGAGCACGGCTATAAGGCGCTGATAAAGTCCATCCGCCGTCCCGCCCGGGTGGAAGGCAGGAAGGCTGCCATCATCGGCGGCGGCCCCACCGGCATCGCCGCAGGCTACTTCCTGGGCCGCGCCGGGATTGAGACAACAATCTTCGAACGCGAGGAAAAGCTGGGCGGCATCGTTCGTCACGTCATTCCCGCCTTCCGCATTTCCGACGAGGCCATCGACAATGACATCGCCCTGATGGAGGCCTACGGAGTCGAGGTTCGCTGCGGCGCACCCGCCCCCTCTGTAGACAATCTGAAAGCCATGGGCTACACGCACATTCTTTTCGCCACTGGCGCATGGAAACCCGGCAGACTGGGCATAGAAGGCAATGTCAGGGGTGTCATCCAGTGGATGAAGGCCATGAAGGCCGGCGAAGAAACTGTGCCTGCCAATGTGGCCGTCATCGGCGGCGGAAACACAGCCATGGACGCAGCTCGGGTCGCCAAGCGGGCCGGGGCCAGAACGATGCTGGTCTACCGCCGCACCAAACGCTATATGCCCGCCGACGCACAGGAGCTGGAACTGGCGCTGGCTGACGGCGTGGAGTTCCTGGAGCTGGCCGCTCCGGTCAAACAGGAAAACGGCAAGCTGCTGCTGAACAAAATGGAGCTGGGCGCGCCCGACGCCTCCGGCCGCCGCTCCCCCGTTCCCACCGGCGAGACCTTCGAGGTCTCCTGTGACCTGGTCATCTCCGCCGTCGGCGAACAGGTGGACAGCGAACTGCTGGCCTCCAATGGCATCGAGTTGGATCGCAAGGGCCGTCCCGCGTTCCAGACCAACGTGCCCGGCGTCTGGGCTGCCGGCGACGCCGCCAGAGGCCCCGCCACCGTGGTGGAGGGCATTGCGGACGCGGCAAAATTCGCCGAGGCCGTCATTGGCCGTCCCCACAGCTATCAGATTCCGCCGGAGGCCTACACGACCCGCAAAGCATGCTTTGACCGCAAGGGCATCCTCCGTGGGGCCAGTGCGCACGACAGCGACCGCTGCCTTGGCTGCAGTGTAATCTGCCAGAACTGTGTGGACGTCTGCCCGAACCGGGCCAACGTCTCCATCCGGCTCAAGGATGGCCGCCGCCAGATTCTCCACATCGACCGGATGTGCAACGAGTGCGGCAACTGTACCACCTTCTGCCCCTACACCTCCGAGCCTTGCAGGGACAAATTCACCCTCTTCCACACCGAAGAGGACTTCCTCGACTCGAAGAACGCCGGCTTCCTGATGCTGGAGGGCAGTCACGTCAAGGTTCGTCTCGGCGATTCTGTCAAGATCTATGACCTTAACGATCCGCACAATGGTCTCTATCCCGATCTCGAAACGCTGATTGTCGCGATTCTGACCCGGTATCCCTATCTGCTGAAATAAAAACTTCAAAACGCCGCCCGGCTGCGAATGAACTGCACCCCATTTGTTAGACAGTGTGATATACTATCTAACGAATGGGGTG
>CAMGPO010000230.1 GCA_946060825.1 uncultured Clostridia bacterium
CCTGCCAAAGTTCTCCATCATCACTTTGGGGTCGCCGTTGTAGTCGGCGCCGTAATCGATGTCGAATTTCTCATGGTACGCGCCGATGGAATAGATGATGCGCAGCTTGGACAGATTGCGCTTGTACTTGGAAAGGTCCCCAAAGAACAGAGTATAGTCCATCTTGAAGCTCACATCAAAGGTGAAATCGTTGGCCGTAACCTCGCCGCGGAACCGGTTTCCGTCTTTTTGGCGCGTGGCGGGGATCCCCGTATCCGCGCTGTCCAGCCGCCTGGGATTTTCATCCGGATGGGCCACCGTGGACCCGTCATAGTCCAGCGTGCCGTCGGAAATTCCGTCGAAATCCGTGTCCAGCAGGGTGGGGTTGGAGACATAGTCCCAAACCAGCAGCGTCTTTTTGCCTGTATAGGAATCGGCCGGAATCGAATTCTTACGGAGCAGCAGCTCGATCTGATCGCTCATGTCCACTTCTTTGCTGACGCCGAGCTCTCTGGCGTCGCTGTAGCCGTCATGGTCCGTATCGTTGGTCTCTGCATTCTCCAGGGTGTCGCTGAGCTTCACCGCCTGGAAATCGCTCAGGAAGACCCACTCGCCGCCGGTATTGGTGGCTTCGCCGACCATATTCGCCAGCAGCAGCAGAACCTTGCTGAAATCTTCATAGATGTTCCCGTACAGGCCACCCGAAGGCTCCGTCAGAATTTCATAGGTGCTTTCAGATGCGGCAATGACGGATGTGATAATTCCGCTGTCCACCAGCCGCCGGGCCATTTCATCCATACTGGCAATGCCGCACAGATTGTCGTTTTTATAGCCTGCATCCGTGACAAGAATCACGAATTTCACCGCATCGCCGCGCCAGTCAATTGTTCTGGCCATTTCCAGACCGTCAATGGGCGTTTCCGGCAGGTCTCCGCCGCCGCCAACGGTCAGAGAATTGACCTCATTGATAAAGCCATTCACATTGGTAAACCAATTGCCGGAGACATTTTTATGCAGGATGGTGCTGTCCTCTCCGTCAACTGTGATATCGCGGTATTCAATCAGGGCAAAGTTGACGTCAATGTGATAGTCGTTCACCAGTGCAGAAGAGAATTGGCCGATGTTGTTTTTCACGCCGGAAATTGCGCTGCTCATGGAACCGGTGGTATCCACGACGAACACCACATCCGCCTTTCCGGTGGCGCCGGAAGCCGCCGCAGCGGCAGCGGGCGCCGGTTCATCGTCCAAAGAAAGGGTGGAAGCCGAATAAGAAGCCGCACGCACGCCCTTCGCGGAAAAAGCGGAAACAGTAGCCGGCTCTTCCGTGGAAAGATGCTCAAACACGTTGATGCCAAGGCCTTTCAGGAATTCATCCAGGTCGAGAACAAAGTATGTGCCGCTTTCGGAGACGGCAGCAGAAATCTCCTTCGCGTCTTCGTCAATGAACGTATCGACAGCGGCCAGACCGTCCTCCGTATAGGTCATGACGTTCAGGTTGTTCATCTCGCCGGTGTAAGTGCGGCTATACCGGAACTTCAGCGTAACCGGAACGTCGTAAGCCGTGTAAACGTCAACGATATCACTCACCACAGAGCGGTTGCTGTCCAGGGCGTAAACAGAGCCCGCGTTCATGCGGATATTCTTTTCGATCAGGCCGGGAACGGTTCCAGAAACGCTGGGCGTCAGCCAGCTGTCGCTGGAAGCCAGGGTTTCATCCATGACGGAATCATCCGTGGTCTGCGGGAAGGTGCGTTCGCTGTCCAACGTCACGCCGTCCGTTTTGGGATTCCGCGGATCCAGCCCCAGGAGGATTTCATCTCCGTCCGTCAGGCCGTCGCTGTCGGTGTCCGCCTGCAGCGGATCGGTGCCATACGTTTTGACCTCTTCTCCGTCCGTCAAGCCGTCGCCGTCGGTGTCGGTCCGTTTGCTGCTGGTCCCGGCCGCCTGCTCTTCCGCATTGGTCAGGCCGTCACCGTCGCAATCCGCTTCCCCATCGGGAATGCCGTCTTCGTCCGAATCCGCCACGGTGGGGTCCGTATCCGTATCATAGAGTTCCGTATAGTCCGTCAGACCGTCGCCGTCGGTGTCGTCCGTCTCGGGAGAAGTGCCGAAAAACTCTTCAACCGCATCGCTGACGCCATCTTTGTCCTCGTCGGCAGCCAGGTCTGTTTCCGAATCAGAGGGGTCCTCCGGCTCCGTCGGGATAACGGGGTCTCCGGGTACCGTCTGTGCGGGGAGGCCAGCCTCCTCAAGGTCGCCGTCCTCACAGAAGCGCATCATGATTGCGGCTGCCTGGGCGCGGGTGGCATTTCCCTTCGGGTTCAGGACGCCGCCGCCCAGGCCGGTGATCAGGCCCGCGCCGCAGGCCCACTGCATGGCCGGAATCGCCCACTCGCTCAGGTCAGAAAAGTCGGTGTAAGAGAGAATGTTGGTGTCCTCCCCCACGCTGACATCCCGGCCCGCATACTGGGCGTAGCGATACAGAATCGCCGCCAGCTGCTCCCGGGTGATGGGATCGTCCGGGCCGAACTTCCCGTTGCCGTAGCCGCCCACAATGCCGTTTTCACTGGCCCATGCCACGGCGTTGGCGTAATACGCCCCGGCGGCAACGTCGGAAAAGGCCGTACCCTCCGCCGCCGGCGTGCCTTCCAGCCGGTGCAGAATCGTCACGATCATGCCGCGGGTTGTGGCCGCATCGGGGGAGAAGGCATCGCCGCCGGTCCCGCCCATCATGCCGTTTTCATAGGCATAAGAGACCGCACTGTAATACCAGTCCGTGGCCTTCACATCCCGAAACGGCAGTCCGCTTTCCGCCGCAAGAACAGCGGGAGCCATGCCCACCACCATGCAAAACGCCAGGAACAGACTGAGGAAACGCTTTGCTCTTTTCATAATATATTCTCCTTTTCTTTCATGGACCGGACCCAAAGCCCGGTTTCCTGCACTCCATCTTCAGCATACCATATCAGTCCAGATTATTCCACAACTATTTCCAAATTTCTGCTGTTTTTAGTGCTTGTATGCCCTCTGTAGGGGCGGCAATAAACGCCGTATGGATAGCGCCTCACGCTGGGCTGTCCTGACATGCCGAAAACAGGCTGGTCGTGGGAATCGGTACAATTGCAAACCTGCCGCAACCCCCAGCCTCCGCTTCGCTCCGGCAGCCCCCTGGAGAGGGGGCACGAGGGTGCGCAATACATTAAAATCCGTCCCCGAAGGG
>CAMGPO010000231.1 GCA_946060825.1 uncultured Clostridia bacterium
TATTTCTTCATCAAAGGCGGCCTGTTCCACGAATATCCCAATATGCCGGAGGCCGATAGCCAGGTCTACGACGTTCCCGGCTCCACGGTCAACTCCATGCGGATTTTTTTGCAGGACATCAGTCAGTACCTCCGCAGCTATTACCGGGAGCGGCGGATTGAACGGGAGATCCTGCTGCGGGACGCCACCATGGCAGAGGAACAGCTCTACAGCAGGGAGATCACCGAGGCCTTTGAACAGACCAGAAACAACGCTCTCAACATTCAGATCCGAAATCACTTCCTGTTCAACTCCCTGAATTCCATCGCCTCTCTGGCCATCCGCGACAAATCCATGGACACCTACAGGGCCATCATTGACCTCTCAGAGCTGCTGCGCGGCCTGCTGCGCCGGGAAGGCGCCCGGGTGCCCCTCAGTGAGGAACTGGTGTTCCTGCAGCGCTATATCCGCCTCCAGGAGCTGCGGCATGAGGGAAACCTGCGCGTCACCTGGCAGCGCTGCCCGGCGGCGGAGAAGGTCGTCGTCCCCCACAATTTCCTGCAGCCGGTGGTGGAGAATTCCTTCGTCCACGCCTTCAAGGACTCCAAGAACACCAAGGAGATCACCATCGAGACGAAGGTTGAGCGCGGCCGCGCCGTAGTGCTCATCCGGGACAACGGCTGCGGCATGGATGCCCAGACGCTGGAGCAGCTCCGGGCCTCCCTCCACGGTTCCGCGCCCCACGGACTCTCCATGGTCTACCGCAAGCTGGCCGGCGTTTTCGGCATGGATTTCTCTTTTGACATCAACAGCACGCCGGGCCAGGGAACCGAATTCCGTTTGAGCTTTCCGCTCTGATCCCGAATTTTTTATCAATCTTTGCACAATTTCAGTTTCAAATATTCTTTTTGATAAAAAATCCCCGAAAATTCCAAAAAAATACGCAAGATTCTGCATAGCAATTATGAAAAAAACATGGATAATAGAATTAAATCCGGTGGTTGTGCCGGCAATCTGGTGTACTGATATTTTGGATATGATCAATGGAGGTTAACTATGAAAGCTACCAGAAAAAACGATCCCGAGCTGTACGGCATTGTCCGGGAAGAGTATGAACGTCAAAGATACAACATTGAGATGATCGCCTCTGAGAGCACCTCTCCCATTGAGTGCCTCGAACTGGCCGGCTGCGTATTCAACAACAAGACCACCGAAGGTTATCCCGGCAAGCGGTTCCAGGCTGGTTCCCAGATCGCCGACAAGATGGAGATCCTGGCCTGCGAGCGCGGCAAGGCCCTCTATGAGGCCGACCACATCAACATTCAGCCCTACTCCGGCTCCTCCGCCAACTACGGCGTCTACTCCGCCATGATGCGCCTGGGCCTGATGCAGCCCGGCGACACCATCCTCAGCATGAGCCTGGACGACGGCGGCCACCTGACCCACGGCAGCCCCGCCAACTTTATGTCCAAGTTCTTCCACTTTGAGCACTACGCCCTGGATCACACCACCGAGCAGATCGACTACGAAGGTCTGGCCGCCAAGGCCCGCGAGGTGCAGCCCAAGCTCATCATCGCCGGCGGCAGCGCCTATCCCCAGCTGATCGACTACGCCCGCATCGGCGAGGTCGCCAAGGAAGTCGGCGCCAAGTATATGGTCGACATGGCCCACATCTCCGGCCTCGTCGCCGCCAAGGTCATCCCCTCCCCTGTTCCCCATGCCGATTTCGTGACCTCCTCCATGGCCAAGACCCTCTGCGGCCCCCGCGGCGGCTTCATTCTCTGCAAGGAAGAGTACGCCAAGAAGCTGGACGCCGGCGTGTTCCCCGGCTCCGTCAGCTCCATCCATCTGCAGACCATGGCTGCCAAGGCCTACACCTTCAAGTACGCCGCTTCCGAAGAGTTCCATGAGATCATGTCCCGCGTCGTGACCAACGCCAAGTATCTGGCCAAGTCCTTGACCGAGAAGGGCTTCCGTGTCGTCTCCGGCGGCACCGAGAACCACATTGTCCTGCTCGACCTCCGTCCGAAGGGCATCTCCGGCAAGGCCTTCCAGGACGCCCTCGAGTATGTGGGCATCACCCTGAACAAGAACATGATCCCCGGCGACACCGCCTCCCCCAACGTCACCAGCGGCGTCCGCATCGGTCTGACCTCCACCGCCCAGCGCGGCTTCCACGAGGCTGATATCGAAGTCATCGCCCAGATCATGGACGAGGTCGCCAGCAACATCGACGACCAGGCCACCCTGGATCGCTGCAAGGCCCGCGCCCGCGAGCTGATCTCCCGCTTCCCCCTCTATGCCCCCGAGTACGAGGACTACTTCGAATAAGAACACAAAAAACGGGGAGCCATAGAGCGGCATCCTGAAAACAGAGCATCCTCCGTATGGTTTCGGCCATACGGAGAATTTTTTCGTGAGATACTGGTCCGCCGGGGATCGCCGCTTTCGCAGCCCAGGGGGCTGCAGACGCCCTGCCGGAAAATCGGGACGATGCAGGAAAGCGCTGCGATGTCATTCCACTCGGCCTAAGAGCCGCATCGAACAGGTTCGATGGGGTCCCCTTTGGCGGTTGGCCTCGTAAGCGCCTTTTCCTCAGGACTGCTGCATCTGCCGCCAGCAGCGCAGTCCCTCGTCACGGTTCGCTGTGAGACCGCAGGCCGAAGAATCTTTCCGCAACGGGGTCTATCCCGTGGGGTGGCTTGCCCTCAAGCCGCCGCACACCTGCTGATTCGCACCCCTCAGTCTGCTGCGCAGACAGCGCCCCTAAAAGGGGAGCCTTTCAGGTGTGCAAAACATTGAAAAGCCTCCCCTTGAGGTGACGAGGCGCTGCGCTGCCGGTGGCAGATACAGCAGCGCCGAGGAAGTGTCATGCGGAGCATGACGGAAGGGTGCCGTAGAGGACGGGAAACCCGTCCCCTACAGGAAAACGTTTCGTTGTCATTCTGAGCGAAGCGAAGAATCCTTTGCAACCGGCTGCGGAAAGATTCTTCGTCGCATACGCTCCTCAGAATGACATCGGTGTGTGTTGTATCGTTTCGTAGGGGACGGGTTTCCCGTCCCGAACGTGCCGGTTTGCACCCCTCCGCCGTATGACGGCGGCACCTCTTCAGATACGACGGACCACAATGCGCACCAAATCATGCAGTGACTGGAGAACTGTATCACTTGGCGGAAGCGGCTGACGGTATTGCCCCTTTTGTGCA
>CAMGPO010000232.1 GCA_946060825.1 uncultured Clostridia bacterium
GAGATGACCACGTCCACGTCCTCGCCGTCGAGGGCGTAGATGCGGCTCTTGATCTCGTCGGTGACGTGAGGGATGATCTGGACGGTGCCGCCCAGATAACCGCCCTGGCGCTCCCGGTTCAGGACGTTCCAATAGACCTTGCCGGAGGACACCGACGAATTGCCGGTCAGGCTCTCGTCGACGAAGCGCTCATAGTGGCCAAGGTCGAGGTCGGTCTCGGCTCCGTCGTCGGTGACGAAGACCTCGCCGTGCTGGAAGGGGCTCATGGTGCCGGGGTCGACGTTGAGGTAGGGGTCGAACTTCTGGTTGCGGACGCGGAGGCCGCGCTGCTTCAGCAGGCGCCCCAGGGAGGCGGCGCAGATGCCCTTGCCGAGGCCGGACACGACGCCGCCAGTGACGAAGATGTATTTCATAGAATCCTCCCAAAGAGAATGATTTGCAAGGTTTGGTGGTTTGCGGAGAAAGCAGGACATTCTGCTGTCATTCTGAGGAACGAAGTGACGAAGAATCTTTTCGGGCTGGTTGCAGGAAGATTCTTCGGGCATGAAATGCCCTCAGAATGACAATCGTGCGTGTGAATCGGGGCGTTTTGGCGCGCCCTACGGAAAGGCAGGTGCGGCAGGACGGGTGGGAGAAAAGAGAAGAGCGAAGTGTGAAGAGAGAAAAAAGAAAAGGCGGCAGGGGCCGGTTTCCCGGCCCGCTGCGCGCTTGGGTTTGCCAGACGCTTAGACGGAGAACAGCAGATCGTAGTAGGTCGGGTAGGGCCAGTACTCGGTTGCAGTCAGCGTCTCCAGCTTGTCGACGATGGTACGGATCTCGTTCATCAGACCGAAGACCGTGTCGTGGTAGTAGTGCAGCAGCTCCTCGGGAGAACGGTCGGAAGAGACGGTCTCCAGAGCGCTCTTGAGGGCCATGGTCTTGTCCAGCAGCTCCTCGTTCAGGCTGCTCAGGGTCGAGGCCAGGGCCTCCTCCACCTTGCAGCTCACGCCGGGCAGGGCTGCCTTCTTCTGCAGGATCGTGTCGCAGAGGCTGGCGCTGTAGGCCGAGACGGCGTTCAGGATAGCGTGCTGTACCATGTCAATCAGCGTCGTGGCTTCAATATGGATGACCTTGCAGTACTTCTCCATGTGGATTTCGTGGCGGGCCATCATTTCGGTCTCGGTGTAGACGCCGAGGGAGGTCAGCAGCTTGATGTTCTTGGGCAGAATGTAGGCCGACAGGGCGTCAGCGGTGGTCTTGAGGTTGGCAAGGCCGCGCTTTTCGGCCTCCTCGAGCCAGCTCTCGTCATAGCCGTTGCCGTTGAAGAGGATGCGGCGGTGGGATGTGAAAGCGTCGCGGATGACGTCATGCAGGGCGGCAGAGAAGTCCTCTGCACCCTCCAGCTTGTCGGCGAACTCCTTCAGCTCGGCGGCCATGATGGTGTCGAGGATGGTGGTGGGACCGGCGACAGACTGGCTGGAGCCCAGCATCCGGAACTCGAACTTGTTGCCGGTGAAGGCCAGGGGCGAGGTGCGGTTGCGGTCGGTGGTGTCCTGGGGAATCGTGGGCAGGACGTCGACGCCAATGCGCAGGGCCTTCTTCTCGCGGTCGAGGTAGGCGGTCTCGGAGATCACGGAGTCCACAACGGCCTCCAGCTCCTCGCCGAGGAAGATGGAGATGACGGCCGGGGGCGCTTCCTGGGCGCCGAGGCGGTGGTCATTGCCGGCGAAGGCGACGGTGCAGCGCAGCAGCTCCTGATACTTGTCGACGCCCTGGATGAAGGCGGCCAGGAACAGCAGGAACTGGGCGTTCTGACTGGGCGTGCTGCCGGGGGAGAAGAGGTTCTTGCCCGTGTCGGTGCAGAGGGACCAGTTGTCGTGCTTGCCGGAGCCGTTGACGCCGGCGAAGGGCTTCTCATGGAGCAGGCAGACCAGACCGTGGCGGTCGGCGACCTTCTTCATGATCTCCATGGTGAGCTGGTTGTGGTCGTTGGCGGTGTTGGCGTCGCCGTAGATGGGGGCCATCTCATGCTGGGCCGGGGCGACCTCGTTGTGCTTGGTCTTGGAGAGAACGCCAACCTTCCACAGCTCTTCGTCCAGGTCCTTCATGTAAGCGGCGACCCGGGGCTGGATGGCGCCGAAGTAGTGGTCGTCCAGCTCCTGGCCCTTGGGGGGCTTGGCGCCGAAGAGGGTGCGGCCGCAGAGGCGCAGGTCCTCACGCTGCAGATACAGCTCCTTGTCGATCAGGAAGTACTCCTGCTCGGGGCCGACCTGGGGGGTGACCTTCTGGGTCTCGGTGTCGCCGAAGAGGCGGAGGATCCGCAGGGCCTGCTTGTTGACCGCGTCCATGGAGCGGAGCAGGGGGGTCTTTTTGTCCAGGGCGTCGCCGCCGTAGGAGCAGAAGACCGTGGGGATGCAGAGGCTGCCGTTCTTGATAAAGGCGAAGGAGGTGGGATCCCAGGCGCTGTAGCCGCGGGCTTCAAAGGTGGCGCGGAGGCCGCCGGAGGGGAAGCTGGAGGCGTCGGGCTCGCCCCGCACCAGCTCCTTGCCGGAGAAGTCCATCATCACGCGGCCTCCCTCGATGGGGGAGATGAAGCTGTCGTGCTTCTCGGCGGTCACGCCGGTCAGCGGCTGGAACCAGTGGGTGAAGTGGGTGGCGCCCCGCTCCAGGGCCCAGGTTTTCATGCCGTCGGCGATGTCGTTGGCGACGGCGAGGGAAAGGGGCTGACCGCTCTGCAGGCAGTCCTTCCAGGCTTTCATACCCGTCCGGGAGACGTACTGGGACATGGCCTCCTCATTGAATACCATGCTGCCGAACAGTTCCGGGATTCTGTCTTTCTTCTCGCTCATGTTGGTTCCTCCTTGGTTCTGTTTTCCATATTTCCATACCTATATATTAAGATAAGAAAATTTCTTCTTTGGCCCCCTTGAGGGGAGGCCTTATTTGCCGCTGGCGCCGTAGTTG
Organism: uncultured Clostridia bacterium; assembly: GCA_946060825.1. Lineage (GTDB taxonomy): Bacteria > Bacillota > Clostridia > Oscillospirales > Oscillospiraceae > RGIG3159. The sequence continues at coordinate 2,944 of CAMGPO010000232.1, forward strand.
GCGAGGAAGCGGGCAGAGGGGTCGTTGACATTGCAGCCTTCCCATTCCTTGTTGGGCATCCAGAAGTCCTTGACCATCGGCGCCTGACCGGGATAGTACTTCTCGAAGATATCCCGGTAGAGCAGACTCTCCTTGGTAAAGGGGGTCGCAAAGTCGTACTTTTTGCGGCCTTCCTCATAAGCCTCATCGCTGTAGAGGCTTTCGGCGTACTCCTTCAGATCGTCCACCATGGAGTGACCCA
>CAMGPO010000233.1 GCA_946060825.1 uncultured Clostridia bacterium
CATGGCAACGCCGGATCCTTAACCCACTGAGAAAGACCAAGGATCGAACTCCCGCAGCTTCTGCTGCAGTCCTCGCACCTCATATTTCGACAGGCAGACGCACATGACGTGGACCGTCTCGCCGGTATAGACGCCGATGCCATCCCAGCGGGTGATACCCCGGTGCAGCGTTTTGAGAATAAACTCGTCCAGCTCTCTGGCGTCCGCCTTCGTGAAAATCAGCATCTGGGTGTCCACGCCCTGCTGGTAGGCCTTGTCCAGCGCCACCGACTGGAACACCGTCGAGAGGATGGAATAAACCATGGTCGGCAGGTCGAACAGGATGCCGCAGAGAATGAACAGAACGGCATTGACGGCCAGATTGAACTGTCCCACCGAGACGTTGCGCTTCTTCTGGGCCATATACATGGCCAGCACCTCGAGGCCGCCGCCGCAGCAGCCGCAGGTCAGCACCAGGCCGGTGCCGAGGCCGGCCAGCACGCCGCCCACCAGGCAGGATGTGATCGTGTCCGACAGCAGGCCGTAGATCGGGATGATCGACATGAACACCGTATAAGAGGTGCTGATGATTAGCGACTTGAGGAAAAACCGCTTGTCCAGGAAGGTCAGGCTCAGAAAGACCAGCGGGATGTTGATGACATAGTAGATGATGCCGGCAAAGTCAAAGGGCGGATGCTCAATACCCGTGGCCCAGAGGATCAGCGAGCGGAACAGCTGACTGAAGCCCACCAGGCCGCCGGTGAACAGGCCGCAGGGCGTCAGGAATAAGTTCAGGCCAACGGCATAGATGGCACTGCCCACAACGGCCAGCAGGATCTTGCCCCATTCGTTTCGGTCAAATAATTGTCTCACAGTGATTCCCCATTCATAGCTCCCGCAACCAGGTTGTTCTCATCCCTATTATAGCGAATCCACAACTTTTTGCAATGTTTTCTTTCTGCCCTCAACGAACAAAAGTCCCAGGGCGTTCCTGCGTCCCGGCAGACCTCAGCCCTGTGGCCGCACGAAAAACGCCCCGGCGGGTCTCTTTGGAACCTGAGACCCGTCGGGGCGGCATACCGCACAGCGCCATTCAGGCCATGCGGATACTCTGATTTTTGATCTGAAGCTGAAGCCGGTCGGCGATCAGGGCGATAAACTCGCTGTTCGTCGGCTTGCCCTTGGTGTTCGAGACTGTGTAGCCAAAGAAGCGCTGCAGCGTCTCGAGGTCGCCCCGGTCCCACGCCACCTCAATGGCATGGCGGATTGCCCGCTCGACACGGCTCGGCGTGGTGCCGAAGGTCTTGGCCACCTGCGGGTAGAGCACCTTTGTGATCGCATTGATGACGTCCATATCATCCACGGCGATCATAATGGCCTCCCGCAGGTATTGATAGCCCTTGATATGGGCGGGAACGCCGATCTCATGAATGATCGAGGTCACCATTGTCTCGATGTTGGCATGATCCCGCGCCGGCTTCTGGCCATTCTTTGCCGCCAGACTGTCGCGGATCTCCCCCAGCCGCTCAATCAGCACGCGGAAATTATAAGGTTTGAGCATAAAATACTGCACGCCATAACTCCCCAGCATGGCAGAGATATACTCCGTGATGAAGTTGCCGGTGACCAGCACCGCCGGCTTTTTCTGCATAGTGCCGATCGCCTTCAGCACGCCCATTCCGTCCAGCTTGCTCAGCGTCAGGTCCAGAATCAGCACATCCGGCTGAAGCTTCTCCAGCAGCTCCACCGCCTGCAGGCCGTCGCCCGCGATTCCTGTAACCTCGTACCCTCCGTTTTGTATGGTCTCCTTCAAATGTTCACTGAAATCCTCATTGCCGTCCGCAATCAGGACGCTGAGTCGAGTATCCATCTTGCTCCTCTCCTGTCAATCAATTTCAAAGACCGGTCAAAACTCTCGCTGCGATACCTCTAATTTAGCATAAAAAGCCATATTCCGCAAGAGACAATCCTCAAATTGCTGACACTTTTTGCCGACTACTTTCGACTAATCGTACAATAATATAGGATTTCATTTCAGAAATTCCACTTTTTCTACAATATCACACACAGTCCGTCCTTGATAAAACACGTTCTGTTTCTGGTCTCACATTATGCAAAACCGTTCGGAAAACGATCCTTCCGATTTTCGTGGACAGGGATCCGACGCTGTGTTATAATGAAAAAAACGGGCATATGCCCGGTGGAGACTGGAGGCGCAGCAATGACGTACAATTGCCCAAAGTGTCACTGCGGCTGTCTGTTTGAGGATCATGGCCGGCTGGTCTGCCTCAACTGCGGTGCGGAGACCGCCAAAGCCACGGCGAAGCAGGTCCGCCATGTCCACCACTACCAAACCTACACCGGCAAAAAAGCCGGCACGGCGGAACGGCCCAGGATCGTAAAGCAGCCGCCCCGGCATCCCCAGGCGTCCGGTTCGGGGAGGACGCTGCAGCCGAAGCAGAAGCAGTCCATGGGCTGCCTCCTCTGGATCATTGTCTTTATCACCGTTGTGTTCTTCGTCCTGCCCTTTCTGACCGCACTGATCTCCCGCATCGGTCTGAGCGTGGCGGAGCCCTCCTATGTCCAGGAGGAAGAGGTATCGTATGGCGTTCTCTACTGGGTCGCCGAGGGCGAGGTCTCCAACGAGGAGGCGGAAATACTCGATGAACTGGTGCTGGACTACAATCTGGAGCACGACGTGCCCGACATGGATGAAGTCCACGACTACCTGACGGAGCGCATGGAGGAAATGCCCTTCGGGAGCTGGAGCGTCGGGGACGACGGCGACGGCGACGTCTGCCTTATTGCCTATCCCTGAGATCGAAGTCCGGGAAAAAGCCGCCGATCTCCCGCAGCAATTCTGAAAACACCTCGGAATCCCGGTCCTGTGTCAGCAGGATCGGGATTTTTTCCTGCAGAACCGTCTCCCGCAGCTCCGCGAGCCAGTCGATCAGTTCCAGTGCGGCCATGTGGGGCACGGCAGCGGCGCCAATGACCTCGGCGGCAGCGCCCAGCCCGCCGTCCACTGGAACCAGGCAGCGGTTCCGGATAGCCTGACGGCCGACGCTGCGGACAAAGGCAGTGCGCTCCCGGGGCGTCATCGCGCGGTAATCGCAGCCGAAGCGGGCGGCGTGGTTGTGCAGCTCCGCCAGGGCGTTCATATAGAGGAGATTGAGCCGGCCACTCTGCT
>CAMGPO010000234.1 GCA_946060825.1 uncultured Clostridia bacterium
GAGGCAGATGAAGAATTTCCTGCAAATCTAAAGTTTATGTATGACGAGAATATTCTGGATTATATGCATTTTGAAACGATTTTCTTTATGACCGCTCATATTGTGAAGAGAATCGAGGAAATGATGAAAACGAATTTCAGTATCTGTTAGAATGTTTGTCTCCGGTCAGCATACAAAGCAGAAAATATCCTCCGTATGGCCAAAACCATACGGAGGATTTTCTGTTTCCGAATACCACTCAATATCAGAGCGGTCTTTTTCTGCGCTCAGAACGCTTCGTTCTGGTCCATCAGGACGATGTCCACGCTGTAATACTGGCCGCCGCGGTAGACCGTCAGGTTGACCGTCTCGCCAGCGACGTGCTGGTTCTTGACCGCGTTGAGATCGTCCATGGAGGATACCGCCGTTCCATCGATCTCGGTGATGATATCACCCTCCGCGAGGCCCTTAGCCTCGGCGTCAGAGCCGGGATAGACGTAGCTCACATAGACGCCGTTGGGGAAATGGTAATAGGCCTGGGCATAGCCCGGCACGGAGTCGCCCTGGATGCCGATGGCCGGCCGGCCGGTCACATAGCCCTGCTCAATCAGCTCATCGACGATTGGCTTCGCCGTGGCGATGGGGATGGCGAAGCCGATGCCCTCGACAGAGCTGGAATAGTAGGAGCCCATCTTCATGGTGTTGATGCCGATGACCTGGCCGTAAATGTTGATGAGAGGGCCACCGGAGTTGCCGTTGTTGAGCTGGGCGTTGGTCTGCAGTAGGGTCATGGTGCGGCCATTGGTAGTCACATCCCGGTTGATGGCCGAGATGATGCCGTCGGTCATGGTGCCCCGCAGCTCAATGCCCAGGGGATCGCCGATGGCCACCACGGTATCGCCCACCTGCACTTCGTCCGAATTGCCGAACTCCGCCGCCGTCAGGCCGCTGGCCTCGATTTTGAGTACTGCAAGGTCACTGATTGTGTCCGATCCGACCAGCGAGGCCGTGTACCGGCTCTCATCCCGGAGCAGTACCTGGATGGAGACAGCCCCGTCGACGACGTGTTCGTTGGTGATAAGGTAGCCATTCTCTGTCATGATGATGCCCGTGCCGGAAGCCGTTCCGGTGCCCGTGGTGCTGACAATAGACACAACGCTGGGGATCATCTTCTGATAGATCTGCTGGAGCGTCAGCTCGCCGTCCTCCAGCGGAATTTCCTCCGTCTGGGTAGGTCTCCTGCCGGAGATTTCCAGCTCCGCCCCGGTACCCAGGAAGGCCGCAGGCATTTCTTCCTGCTCTGCGGGGACTGTCTCCGCCTCCGGCTCCGCTGTGGGAAGCAGCTCCTCAGAAGCTGGTTCCTCCGGGACGCCCGCCGTCTCTTTCCGCAGGACCTGCAGGGAGAGAGCGCCGTCGGCGCTGTCCAGCCGGATGTCATAGCGCTTGGTAAAGAGGGCCCCGGCCGTGACCAGGATCAGCAGGATGGTGAAGAACACCAGCCAGCCGCCGTGGCCCCGCTGTCGGCGGGGCGCACCGGTGCCGTAATAGCAGGAATAGGGATTGTCTTGTTTTTCTTCATAGAAATTGCGCTCGGAATTCATGGAATCACCTCCGGTCATTTGACAGGGAGCGTAAAGCTGAAGCGGGTCACGCCGTCGCGGCTGGTCACGGAGATATCCTCGCCGTGGGTGACCACGATGGTGCGGACGATGTAGAGGCCGAGGCCCACGCCGTCCCGATCCATGGAACGGCTCTTATCCGTCTTGTGGAAGCGGTCAAAGACCAGCGGCAGCTCCTCCTCCGGGATCGTCTGCCCGGTATTGGCCACGCTTACCGTGGCCTTGGTGCCGTCGGACTCCGCCTGTAGATAGAGGCTCCCGCCCTCCTCGCAGAACTTGACCGCGTTGTCGATGAGATTGTAGATCACCTGGGTGATGGAGTCCTCCTCCGCCCAGACGCCGATGCCGTTGTCCGGCATTTGCACCTCCACATTCAGGTGCTTGACGTTGATCTTCTGCTCAAAGGTCAGCAGTACCCGTCCGATGCTCTCACAGACGTCGAAACGCTGCTTCCGGGACTCGGGGATACCCTGATCCTGGATCTTGGAAATCTCCAGCATACTGCGCACCAGACGGCTGAGCCGCCGCACCTCGTCGGAGACGCGGGTCATATACTTTGCGTGCTGCTCCGGCGGAATCGTACCGTCGAGCATACCGTCCATATAGCCCGCAATGGTCGTCATGGGGGTTTTCAGCTCATGGCTGACGTTGGCCACGAACTCCCGCCGCTGAATCTCCGACTTCTCGAGGCTGGTGGCCATATTATTGAAGGCTGCCGCCAGTTCATCCATCTCCCCGGTGTTGCCGCCGCCGGTGGGCGCCCGGGCGCTGAGGTTGCCGTGGCCGAACTCCCGGGCCGTCTTGGCCAGCTCCTTGAGGGGCTTCGTCTCCTTGTTGGCATAGACGGAGATGGCGGCGATGGCGATGATAAAGACCACGATGCCGGTGATCAGGAAGATGTTGGTCGTGTGGGAGAGCAGGGTGTTCACCTGGGTCAGCTCCGTCGAGACGACAACGCCGCCCAGCTCTTCCCCGGTGGTTCTCGACACCACCGGCACACACACCAGCAGTCTGGTGCCGGGAAACAGGCCGCCCAGGTCGCCCCGCTCATAGAACTTGCCCTCGGACCGGGCGTGGTCAATAATCCCGGCAGGGATCTGCCTGCCGAGATAGCCGCAGCCGGGATTGTTGCAGGAGCAGAGGATGACCGTCCCGGACTCGTCAAAGATCTGCGTTTCGGTGGCGGCCACGTCGGAGGCAATGCTGAGGCCGATGCGGAAATCCCAGTTGTCCTCCAGCTCGCCGGTGGTGTCATAGGCCGCCGCCAGATTGGCCACAGAGCTGGCGTTGTTGTAGAGGGTCTCCCGCTTCTCGCTCACCAGGTACTGGCCGAACTCGATCCGGAAGGTCAGCCCCAGCAGCAGGCAGCTAATGAGCAGCAGTGCCGATGTCAGGGCAAACATCCGGCCAAACATCGTTCTCATTGGTTCAGAACCTCGAATTTATAGCCCACGCCCCAGACCGTCTTAAGGCTCCACTGGTCAGAGACGCCCTCCAGCTTCTCCCGCAGGCGCTTGATGTGGACGTCCACGGTCCGGGAGTCGCCGAAGTAGTCA
>CAMGPO010000235.1 GCA_946060825.1 uncultured Clostridia bacterium
TACCGCTGAAAGACGCTTGGCATCTATGGAATGATTTGAGGAATTTCGGGCTGAAAAACCCCGGAAACGGTTGATGCCACTGGCTTTTCACCAGTGGCATCTATACCGTTTTGATTTTATGGTGGACCTGAAGAGATTCGAACTCTCGACCCCTACAATGCGAATGTAGTGCGCTCCCAGCTGCGCTACAGGCCCATCTGCTTGCCGCTATATTATAGCACACTTTTGAAAAAAATCCAGCCCCTCTTTTCATTTTCTCATCTTTTTTTCTGCCGCTTTTGCCGGGACTTGACCCGCGTTTCGGAATGGGCTACAATAACAGCAGATATTCTTACTTCAGAATCACGCTTTGACAGGAGGAGTCGCTATGAGTCACAAAATCGTTGACGCCGTCGGGCAGGCCTGTCCCATGCCCGTCGTACTCGCCATTCAGGCCCTCAAGGAGCTGGATGGAGCGGGCACCCTGGAAGTCCATGTGGACAATGAGATTGCCATTCAGAATCTGACCCGGATGGCCGCCTCCCGGAATCTGACCGCCGTAGCCCAGAAGATCGACGAAAAGCACTTCGTCGTCCGCATGGACGCCGCAGGCGCATCTGCTCCGGCGGAGGATCCGGCTCCTGCCTGCATCCCCGACCTCCGGCAGCGCACCGTCGTGGCCATCGGCAGCGCCTCCATGGGGCAGGGCAGCGATGAACTGGGCGCAATTTTGATGAAGGGCTTCCTCTATGCCCTCACCCAGCAGGAACGCCTGCCGGACACCATCCTCTTCTACAACGGCGGCGCCACCATCCCCGTCGAGGGCTCTGTGTCCCTGGAGGATCTGCGGACCCTGGAGGCCATGGGCGTGGAGATCCTGACCTGCGGCACCTGCCTCAACTACCACGGTCTGACGGACAAGCTGGCCGTCGGCGCCGTGACCAATATGTACGACATCGTGGAAAAGCTGACAAAGGCCGGAAAGGTCATCCGTCCGTGAGACAGAAGGAGCTGAAGGTGCTCTTCACCTTCCCTACCACGACGGCAGCCATGGCCATGGAGGATCTCTGCCGGCGGGAGGGCCTGCCGGGCCGGCTGATCCCGGTGCCCCGCTCCATCACCGCCGACTGCGGCATGGCCTGGAGCGCCCCTGCCGCGGAGCGACGGCGGCTGGAACAGGCGGCGGCAGAGCGCGGCCTGACCCTGAGCGCTGTCTATGAACTGCTGCTCTGACAGGGCCCAATTCCCGCAATCACTTGGTTCCGGAATTTTCATTTCCATTTGACGGCAGAATGTGGTAGAATATAAGGACTATGAAACTACATTCGGAGGCATGATCCATGCTGTTGGTATTTGTTCTGCTCGCCGCGGCAATTTCCCTGGGCATCTGCCTGACCATCGGCTACACCGGGCTGGCCCTGCTGGGCTTCTTCCTGCTTTTTGCTCTGGCTGCCTTTGTGGCCATTCTGCTGGTCTACGTCCTGTTCCTGCTGATTCTGACTGCCTTCATCGACAAGACGAAGGTGCAGACGGAGGAACACCCCTTTTTCCGCTTTGTGCTGGTACATTCCATCGGAATGATCCTCTTCTTCTGCGGCGTCCGCGTCCGGACGGAACGGCTGGAGCTGGTGCCTGACGACACTTTCCTGCTGGTGGGCAACCACCGCTCCGGCTATGATCCGCTGATTGCCATCTGGGCGCTGCGGAAGCACCGGCTCAACTTCGTCTCCAAGCCCAGTAACTTCAACATCATTGTAGGCGGGCCGATGATGGCCATCAACGGCTTCCTCCCCATCGACCGGGACGACGACCGGAAGGCCCTGCGCACCATTCTGGCCGTGGCTGACCGGATGAAGCGAGGTGTCGCCAGCTTCGGCATCTACCCCGAGGGCACCCGCAGCCGCACCGACGAGATGCTCCCCTTCCGCAGCGGCTGCTTCAAGGCGGCCCAGCGGGCCGGCGTTCCCATCGTCGTGGCCTCAACTCACAACTCGGCGGAGATCGCAAAGCGCGGCCCCCTGCGTCCGACCAAAGTGCTGTTCCGGGTCTGCGGCGTCATCGATGCGGACACCGTGGCATGTCTCAAAACGGCCGAGCTGGCCGAGCGTGCCAGGGCCATGCTGGAAGAATCCCTTTCCCATTAAATATCAAAACCGGACACAATCGTGTCCGGTTTTAATTTTATGGCCGCCAGTAGCCGCGCTGATCCCGTTCCAGCAGATGTTCGGAGATCATGTCCCGGCGGATGGTACAGAAATCGTCGTAGAAATCGGCAATCCGCAGATTGACCTCCCGCTCCGGGTAGATCTGTCCCGGCTCAAAGACCTTGACGATCTCCTCGAGGATGATCCGCTCCTTCTTCCGCTGGGCGGGGATGGATTTGAGCTTGCCGTAGGCGAAGAAATTATCCAGTACCTTCTGCCGGTAGGCCGCATCCCTCTGGGCCTGCAGGGCCGCCTCGTCCGACTGCTCCCGGAGGATGTCCAGAATTGTCGTCTCAAAGACTTCTCTGCGAAGGGTGTACATCGTATAATACTGGCTCTTATAGGACGTGACCGCTCCAGCCTCCACCAGCTTTTTCAGGTGGAAGGAGATCGTGGGCGGTGTCAGGCCCAGGCGCTCCGCCAGCCGCTCCACATACATATCCTCGATGGCCAGGGATTTCAGAATTTGCAGCCTCGATTTGTCCGAAAGGCACTTGAAGAGCTGCAAGGCTTCGGTCTCGTTCATGTTGCGTCCCTCCGGATCGTCTCAAATTTCGCGCGGACTTCCGCCGCGGCGTCCAGCTTGATGCGCTCGATGCAGAGGGTCGCCGCATCGCCGTGCCGCTCCGCCTGGTCATGGGCCTTCTGCCAGGCCGACGGGATCTCCGTCAGCTTTGCAGCAAACAGCGTTTCCCCATCAGGGCTGCCCTCCGCCACCTTCAAAACGGTGCGGAAGATATCGTAGACATTGGCGCGGATGCGGGCGAAGTTGGCCTCGTCCTGCCGCTCATCGGCCCAGAGCGCGGTGCGCTGGGATTCGCAGGCGGCGATCTGCTCCGTGAGCCAGGCCCGCAGAGCTGCCGTCTGGTTCGGGTTCATGGTTTTTCCTCCTTTTGTCAAGTTGGTTTTGTGATTCTAATTATGCATATATCTTTTTACTTGTCATTATATAGTTTGATA
>CAMGPO010000236.1 GCA_946060825.1 uncultured Clostridia bacterium
AAAGGAGATGCCCTTCTTGACGGTTTCCTTGACGGTGGTTGTCTTTTCCATGGAATCACCTCCTTCAGCGGGAGAAGATGACCTTCTCGTTGTGGAACATTCGGGTCAGGAGGAACACGCCCAGGCCCGTCACGACCAGATTGGCCGCCGTTGTGACCCAGAGGGCCGCCGCCGAAAGCTGGAAAGAGAATATGGCGGACATACACTGGACGCTGTTGTAGAGCGGGATGCAGAAGTAGCCGAGGCCGGTTTTGACCGTGCCGAACATGGCCGTGATACTGAGCACCATGACCAGAATCATCAGAGGCATCGCCAGCGTCGAGGCCTCCTTGACGGACTTGGCGAAGGCGGAGATCAGGGAGATCAGCGTGACCAGCACCAGAACTGTGGAGAGGATGACCACGGCCAAAGCCAGATAGTCGCCGGGGCCGTAGACGTCGCCGGACAACTCGCCTGCCGGGCCCATCAGCTTGGGCAGGGCCAGGATCGTGCCGGCGGCGCTGGAAGCGCCGGACAGCAAGGCAATGATGGACAGGGCCAGAATCTTGCCCAGGGCGATGCTGCTCCGCTTGACCGGCGTGACCAGCAGCGTGGCGATGGTGCCGCGCTCCTTTTCGCCGGCGATGGACTCGGGGGCGACGGACAGGCAGCCGCTGAACAGGAAGATCATCAGCAGCATCGGCAGCAGGGAGGAGAACATCATGCCCGTCAGATCCTGTTCGCTGGCGAGGTCGTAGCCTTCGCCGCGGTTGACGTCGAATTTGTTGATGAGACCGGCCTCATAGCCATCCAGCAGGGCGTAGAGCGTCTGATAGGCGCTCTCGGAGCTGCCGGAGACGGAGTTGTAGTAGATTTCTACCGCGGGAGCCGGATCGCCGGAGGCAATCTCATAGGCCGCCACGGCCTCGTCGAAGTCTGCCGGGAAGATGGCCAGAGCGTCGGGGAAGTCCGCCTGGGCGGCGATGGCATCCTGCCGGGTTTCGATCTCCGACGCATCAATCTCGTCAAAGGCGATGCCAGCAGGCTCTGCCATAGCCCGAACCGAGTCCGGCAGGTTCACGGCGCTGATTGCGGATACCGCCGCCTCGTCGCCGTAGAACTGACTGGTCAGGGCGCTGCCCATGAAGGAGTACATCACATAGATCAGGATGCCGGGAAGCAGGATGGAGATGACCATCCGCTTGTCGCCGAAGAAGCGGGTCAGTTCCTTTTTCAGGATCGTCAGAATCGGATGCTTCATTCTGTCACCCCCACCTTCTCCGCATAGATGTCAAAGAAGCGGTCCTCGAGGCTCTTGCCGCCGCAGATGTCCTCCAAGGTGCCGCAGGCGGCCATGCTGCCGTTGATCAGAATGCCCACCCGGTCGCAGATCTTCTCGATCAGGCTGAAAATGTGGGTGGAGACGATGATCGTGCGGCCCTCCTGCCGGAGCTGCTGCAAAAAGTCAGTGACGGTCCGGGCTGTCAGGACGTCGAGGCCATTGGTCGGCTCGTCGAAGATGATGATGGCCGGGTCGTGGACCAGAGAGATGGCCAGGGCGGCTTTCTGCTTCATACCCGTAGAGAGGTTGGCCACCTTGACCTCGGCGAAGCGGTCGATGCCGAAGATGGAGAACAGCCGCTCCTTCCGCACCTGCCGGTCGGCGGCGGAGACGTCGTGGAGATCGGAGAAAAAGTCAAATAAGTAGTTGGGGGTGAAGAAATCCTCCAGCTTCAGGTCGCTGGTCAGGAAGCCGATGTTCTTCCGGACGGCGTCCGGATTGGTGCGGATGCTGTCGCCCAGAATCAAGGCGTCGCCGGAGTCGGGCTGGATCAGTGTGGAGAGCATCCGCAGCGTCGTGGTCTTGCCGGCGCCGTTGGGGCCGAGAAGGCCGAAGACCTCGCCGCGGTTGACAGAGAAGGACAGGTGATCCACAGCCACCTTGACGCTTTCCTTTGTTTTTTCGATCTGCTGCTGCTTTTTTGACAGCCGGAAGGTTTTGCACAGCGCCTGCGCGGTCAATACTTCTTGCATGGATGTTCCTTTCTCTATTGGGCGGCGAAAAACGCCTCGATTTCCGCCCGGGATGCCGACGCAGAGCCCTGGACGAAGCCGGGCTTGCCGCCGCCGCGTCCCTGCAGGGCGGCATTCATGGCCTTGGCGAAGGGGCGGAGATCCTCGTTCCCGCCGCCGACGGCGAATTTCCATCCGGCCTCGTCGCTGCCGGCAAAGACGGCGCAGCGTCCGCCGCAGCGGCCGATCACTTTATCGCAGAGCTTGCGGACGCTGTCCGGGGCCATGGGGGCCTCGAAGAGCAAAACGTTGCCCTGCCCGGCGAACTGTTCGGCCCGCGCCCGGAACTGCTCGTCCTCCATGGCGGCGATCCGGGCTTTGGCCTCGGCCAGCTCGGCGCAGACGCGGCGGACGGCCTCGCCGGTCTCCAGCGGCTTGGCCGAGAGCTGGGTGGAGACGGCGTGGTTCTGGTTCTGGATCCGGCACAGGTAGTCGAAGCACCGGCGGCCGCAGAGCATTTCGATGCGGACGCCTTCCCGGAACCGGACACAGGAGAAGAGGCGGATCAGGCCGATCTCGCCGGTCCGGGCCACATGGGTTCCGCAGCAGGCGCAGAGATCCACGCCGGGGAAGCGCACCAGCCGCACCTGGCCCTCCAGCTCCTTCTTGCTGCGGTAGGGCAGGTTGGAGAGCGTCTCCCGGTCGGGGTAAAAGACCTCCGTTTCCAGGTTGGCATAGACTGCCTCGTTGGCTTTCCGCTCAATCTGCCGCAGGCCCTCCTCATCGATATAGCCGTTGAAGTCGATGGTGATGCTGTCCTGGCCCATGTGGAAGCCCACGTTGTCATAGCCGTAGGCCGCGTGTACCAGGCCGCTGACCAGATGCTCGCCGGAGTGCTGCTGCATCAGGTCGAAGCGCCGGGCCCAGTCGATGGCGCCGTGGACGGTGTCGCCGGGTTCCAGGGGAGCGGCGCAGGTGTGGACGATCTCGCCGCCGCGCTCATGGACGTCCAGAACCTGCACGCCGCCAAGGGTGCCGAGATCACAGGGTTGTCCACCCCCTTCGGGATAAAAGACGGTTTTATCGAGGACCACGTCCCACCCTTTTTTGCCTTTTTCACAGCGGAGGACTTCCGCGTCAAATTCCTTC
>CAMGPO010000237.1 GCA_946060825.1 uncultured Clostridia bacterium
ACAAAGACGACCTTGATGGTCTGGTTCACATCGGGGTCGCTGTTGATGAGCTGGGCGATCTCATTGACATAGCGGATGATGGCCTTGGCCCGGACGTAGCCGGGGGCCGACTTCGCGCCGAACAGGAAAACCGTCCGCGGGAAGTCCTTCAGCTTGCCCTCCTTCAGGGAGAAGTAGATGTCCATGATGGAGAAGGCGTTGAGGAGCTGCCGCTTGTACTCATGCAGCCGCTTGACCTGAACGTCAAAGACGCTGTCCGGGCTGAGCTCGACGCCCTCCTTCTCCCGGATCTCCTTGCAGAGCTGCACCTTCTTCTGGCGCTTGACCTCGTTGAACTCCCGGATCATCTCGCTGTCGATCATGCCCTTGAGGCGGTCGAGCTGGTCGAGATCCTTGAGGAAGCGGTGGCCGATGCGCTTTTCGATCAGACCGGTCAGCTCCGGATTGCTCAGGCCGAGCCAGCGGCGGGGCGTGATGCCGTTGGTCTTGTTCTGGAAGCGGTCGGGATAGACGGCGTACCAGTCGCGGAAGAGGTCGTGCTTGAGAATCTCCGAATGGATGGCCGCCACGCCGTTGACGGCGGTGGAGACATAGACGGAGAGGTTGGCCATATAGACGGTGTTGTCCCGGATGACATACAGGCCCTTGCCGGGCTGCTCCTGCTGGAGCCTGGCCTCGATGCGGACGAGAACGTCGCAGATCTCGGGCACGACGGAGCGCAGCAGGTCGAGGTTCCACTTCTCCAGAGCCTCGCTCATGACGGTGTGGTTGGTGTAGGAGAAGGTTCTGCGGGCGATGTCGAAGGCGTTGTCGAAGGGAACGCCCTCCTTCATCAGCAGGCGGATCAGCTCGGGGATGGACATGGCCGGATGGGTGTCGTTGAGCTGGATGGTGCGGTACTGGGGGAAGCGCTCGAAGTTGCGGCCGTAGTTCTCGATGAAGTCGGCCAAGATATCCTGCAGGGAGGCGGAGGACAGCACATACTGCTGCTTGATGCGCAGCTTCTTGCCGTCGGTGGTGGTGTCGTTGGGATAGAGGACGCGGGTGATGTCCTCGGCGCGGTTCTTCTCCTTCAGGGCCCGCTCGTAGTCCTGGGCGTTGAAGGCGTCAAAGTCCAGCTCCTCCACGGCCTCGCACTGCCAGAGGCGCAGGGTGCCGATGTTGCCCGTACCGAAGCCGATGACGGGCATATCATAGGGCACTGCCAGAACCTTCTGGTCGGCGAACTCGATGGTCCGCGTGTGGGTGTAGCGGCGGTAGCTCCAGGGATCGCCGTACTTGCTCCAGTCGTCGGCCAGCTCCTTCTGGTTGCAGTTTTCAAAGCGCTGCTTGAAGAGGCCGAAGCGGTAGCGCAGGCCGTAGCCGGTCAGGGGAATATCCAGGGAGGCGGCGCTCTCCAGGAAGCAGGCAGCCAGACGGCCCAGACCGCCGTTGCCCAGGGCGTCGTCCTCGATGTCCTCGAGGATGGCGAGATCGACGCCCTTCTCGGCGAAGAGGCGGCGCATCTCCTCCAGGATGCCCAGGTTGTAGAGGTTGCTGTAGACCTGGCGGCCGATCAGATACTCGGCGGAGAAATAGTAGGCCTTGCGGTGGTTGGAGAGCTGACGGACGCTCTTGCGCCAGTCGTCGGAGATGGCGAGCATGACCGCCTGACCAAGGCAGTCGTGGAGCTGCTGGGCAGAGGCCGTCTGCAGGGTTACGTCGTGGGTGTAACGAAGCATGGCCTCCGTCTGCTGGACGATTTCAAAACAATTCATAGGGTTTTCTGTCTCCTTTGGGGAAATAAAAATCAGGCTCAGTTGAGAAGTCCGGCGATGGCGGTGCCGGTCAGGGTGGTATCCTCGCACTCGAGGAATTCGGCATAGACCCCCAACTCGCCGTTCAGGTAATCCTTCTCAAGCTGGAAGAACCGTTCCCGGAAGATCCGGGATTTGCGGAAGGTCGTGCCCTCCATGGTGGCGCAGACGGGCCACTTCGGATCCCTGCCCGCCCCGGTCCAGGTCAGCACGCAGCCGATGGAGATGGCCACCAGCTTGGCCGCCCGCTCGTAGAGCCGCGTCATGATCTGCTGCAGGGCCGCCCGGTCCTCCGCCGTGAGGTTCTGAAGGCCGGAGAGACTGCCGCCGTCGAAGAACTCGCCCACCTCCCGCAGCTCAAAGGCGGGAATGGCGCGGAGCTGCTCCGCCGCTGCGGCGGAGAACACGCCCTGGTCGGCGCAGAGCTGGGCCGTCAGGGCCATGACCCGGCCGAGGTAAGCGCCGGAGACCATCTTTTCAAACATATGGTCCCCGGGGATTTCCGAGGAGGCGTCCAGCAGACGGTCGGCCTCGCCCATGGGGAAGCCGACGTGGATGCCGGCCTCCATGTTGACGATCATCCGCTCGCCCCGGTAGCCCTCGACGCCGGCGATCTTCTTCGTCTCCTCAACGTAGCAGCAGTTGAGACCGGTACCGTAGATATAGCCGAGGTAGGAGTCGTAGTCTTTCCCGGCCGCGGCGGCCTTGCCGCCCAGGAGGGCGGCCACCGAGTCATTGAGCAGCACACAGTGCTTCTCCTCCGTGACGCCCTTGCGGCGCAGGGCCTTTTTCAGCTCGGCACAGACCTCGATGTCCTCGCAGTCCCGGACCTGGACCTCCTTGCAGAACTGCTTCAGGCGACCGTCCATGTTGGGCAGGGCTCTCGTCGCATAGGAGAAGCAGAAGCCGATCCGGTCGCTCTCCCCGATCACCGGCAGCAGGCGCTCGGCGATCTCATCGAAGAATTCGTCGACGGTCAGAGCGCCCCGGGTGCCGGGCATGGGATATTTCTCAAATTGGTCGATGACGATCTTCCCGTTTTCATCAAACCAGGCCACGGCCCGGCGGAAGTTGGTTCCGCCGGCGTCCATGACGATGATCTTCTCGCCCCGCGGCACGTCGCCGTCGGCGGAGATATAGGTGGGCAGCATCATCATGCCGCGGCAGTCGCCCTGCAGGCCGGATGCCATGCAGCTCCGGAAGATTTCCTCGCAGAAGCTCTTGCCGCAGCAGTCGGGGTGCATACCCAGCTCCCGCAGAACAGAATCCAATGCTTTCTCTTCCATGGGACTCCGATCTCAATAGCCGGGCTTGCCCAGAAGATGGAACATATTCTTCTT
>CAMGPO010000238.1 GCA_946060825.1 uncultured Clostridia bacterium
GAAGGCGTTGCGGACGGCCTTGTCCGGTGCGCCGCCGTGCTCCAGCCAGGAGGAGTTGTGGTAATACTCGATGCGGTTGACCGCCGGAGAAAAGCACAGGGCAACCGACAGCTTGACCTTGTACTCCGGCTTATCCGCCCGGTCGCGCCCCCTGCGTTCGGCCTCCCAGAACTGGGGCGTGGTCACGGCGCTTTCACCGGCGATCTCGGCCACATAGTCGAGGATGCCGTTCTCATAGCGGTAGTCGGTCGTCTCAAACTTGCTGCCCACCTGGTTGCGGAACCGGAAGGTGACACCGGCATTGACCACCGCCTGCCGCTTCATCACGTCCTCGAAGTATTCCTTCGGGATGTCAATGTCGGTGAAAACCTCCAGATCCGGCAGCCAGCGGAAGGTAGAGCCGGTCTTTTTCCGGTCAGCCGGCTCCTTTTTCAGGCCGCCGACGTTCTCGCCCTTTTCAAAGTGGAGCGTATATTTGCAGCCGTCCCGGCGGATGGTAGCGTCGAAATACCGGGAGGCATACTGGGTCGCGCAGGCGCCGAGGCCGTTGAGACCCAGGGAGTATTCGTAGTTTTCGCCGGAGTTGTTATCATATTTGCCGCCGGCGTAGAGTTCGCAGAAGACCAGCTCCCAGTTGTAGCGCTGCTCCTTCTCGTTCCAGTCCACCGGGCAGCCGCGGCCGAAGTCCTCCACCTCGATGGAATGATCCTCATACCGGGTCACCACAACCAGGTCGCCGTGACCTTCCCGGGCCTCATCGATGGCGTTGGACATGATCTCAAAGGCCGCGTGTTCGCAGCCCTCCAGTCCGTCGGAGCCGAAGATGACCGCTGGGCGCTTCCGCACCCGCTCCGCCCCCTTCAGGGCGGAAATCGACTCGTTGCCGTAATCCTGTTTCTTTTTTGCCATTGATTTCCCTCACAACATCTTGTGCGTTTTGGGGCCATAAATACCCAATTTATCTGGTACAGTATACCCCAAAACCCCCGGAAAGTCAACGCGGATGCAGCCGCCTCTTTTGCGGTTGACTTTCGCTCCCGCCTGTGTTACCCTCACCCTGTAAACATCGTCCGTTCCGGACAGAAAGAGATGAGAAATATGGGTGTTCTGCTGATCCTGGTCGACGGGATGCGCCCCGACGCGCTCCCTGGTATTCCCGCCGCAGAGCGTCTGATGGCCGAGTCCAGCTATGCGCTGGACGCAGGAACGGTGTTCCCCTCGGTCACGCTGCCCTGCCATATGTCACTCTTCCACAGCGTGGATCCCAGCCGTCATGGGACGACCACCAACGTCTACGCCCCGCAGGTGCGGCCTGTGGAAGGCCTCTTTGAAGTTCTCAAACGAAATGACCTCCACAGCGCCATGTTCTACAGCTGGGAGGAGCTGCGGGACGTCTCCCGCCCTGGCTCTCTCTCCCTCAGCCGCTTTTTCAACGGCCACGCCGGCGTTCCCTTCGAGACGGCAGACCGGCAGACCACCGACGACGCCGTTCGCTTCCTGAGGACGGGCGGTGCGGACTTCGTCTTTACCTATCTGGGCTGGCCCGACGAGGCCGGCCACGCCAGCGGCTGGATGAGTGAAGAATACCTGCGCTCTGTCCGCGTCTCCTGGGAGGAAATTGAAGCGTTGCTCGGGGCCGTTCCGGCGGACTGGACGGTCATCGTCACCGCCGACCACGGCGGCCATGACCGGATCCACGGCACCACGCTTCCGGAGGACATGACCATCCCCGTCTTTCTCCGCGGACCGGACTTCGCGCCGGGACGGGCGCTGCGGGATGTCTCCATTCTGGATCTCGCGCCGACCATCGCCGCCCTGCTGGGGGTCAGGGCCCCACGGGAATGGGAGGGCAAGAGTCTGCTATGAACAAGCTAACCGACCGGCGGACTGTGCGGCAGGTCAGCCTGCTGATCGCCGTGACCTATCTGGTCAGCTACCTGACCCGGGTCAACTTCGGCGCCGTCATTCTGGAGATGGTGCGCAGCACCGGCTTTGAAAAGAGCCGCCTCTCCGCCGCCATCACCGGCGCTTTCATCACCTATGGCGCGGGGCAGCTCATCAGCGGCTGGTGCGGCGACCATATGCAGCCGCGAACGCTGATCCTGGCCGGCCTGCTGACCTCCTCCCTGCTGAATGTCCTCATCCCCTTCTGCGCATCTCCCGCCGCCATGACGGCCGTCTGGTGCGTCAACGGCCTGGCCCAGGCCTTTCTCTGGCCGCCCCTGGTGCGGCTGATGGCCTGCCTTTTCTCCGGAGAGGACTACCGCCGGGCCACGGTCTGGGTGCACTGGGGCGCATCCTGCGGCACAATCCTGCTCTATCTGCTCTCTCCCCTGCTGATCTCCCTCGGCGGCTGGCAGCTCGTATTCCGGTTCAGCGCCGCCTGCGGCATCGCCATGGCGCTGGTCTGGCTCCGCAGCCCGCTCCGGGCCGGCGCGGCAGCCGGCAGCGTCCAGTCAGAGAAAGCCTCCGTGGCCTCCTTGCTGCTCACGCCCCTGATGCTGGCGCTGATCCTCGTCATCATTTTCGTCGGCGCCCTGCGGGACGGCGTCACCACCTGGATGCCAACCTACATCGGCGAGACCTACCAACTCGGCAGCGGCGCGGCCATCCTGACCGGCGTGGTCATGCCCCTTTTCGGCATTGCCTGCCAGCAGATCGCCTCGCTGATCTACCGGCGGTACCCCTCTCCGCCGCTGTCCTCCCTGCTCATCTCCGTGGTCAGCCTGATCTCTGCCCTGATGATCCTGCTCGCCGCCGGGCGAAGCACGGCGTTCTCCGTTCTCGGCGCGGCGGCTCTGACGGGCAGCATGTACGGCATGAACATGATCCTGATCGGACTGCTCCCGGCCAACTTCCGGGACACGGGCAGCGTCTCCACGATCTCCGGCATTCTGAACGCCTGCGTCTACATCGGCAGCGCCCTCTCGACCTACGGCTTCGCACGGCTTTCTGAGGCCGTCGGCTGGAACGCCGTGGCCCTGCTCTGGCTGGGCCTCTCCGCCGCCTGTGCCCTCCTCTGCCTCCTCTGTGTTCCCGCCTGGAAGCGGCGTTTCCCCCAATCCTGACAAAAAAAGACAGCAGCCATGCTGCTGTCCTTTTTGTATGCTCAGTCTGCGATGACGGCGGCC
>CAMGPO010000239.1 GCA_946060825.1 uncultured Clostridia bacterium
GGCGAATCTATGGTAAAATAGTCTTATTCCGGAAGGGAGGCTTCCAACATGACCAAGCTCAAGGCCCGCACCTGGGCGTCGTTTCTGCTCATCGGACTGGTGGGCCAGTTCTCCTGGACCATTGAGAATATGTATCTCAATGTCTATCTCTACAACACCGTCACTCAGAACACCTCCTACATCGCCGCCATGGTCGCCTGCTCGGCCATTACGGCCACAGTCACAACTCTGGTCATGGGCGTCGTCTCAGACCGGGTGCGGCAGCGGAAGCCTTTCATCTCCTTCGGCTATCTGCTCTGGGGCGTCTCCGTCGTGGCCTTTGGCTTCATCTCCACGGAGCATCTCAGCATCGCGGCCGCAGCGGCGGCCATCGTCATCCTCGACTGCGTCATGACCTTCTTTGGTTCCACGGCAAACGACGCCGCCTTCAACGCCTACGTCACCGACGTGACCGACGGCACCAATCGGGGCCGGGTCGATGCCGTCCTCTCCACCCTTCCGCTGATTTCCATGCTCGTCATCTTCGGCCTCTTTGACGGCATGACCCAGCAGGGCCGCTGGAAGGAATTCTTCCTGATCTTCGGCCTGCTCGTCTCAGCCACCGGCCTCGTCTCCCTCTTCCTTCTGGAAAAGCGCACGACCCCGGCCAACGACAGTGCTTTCTTCTCCTCCATCGTCTACGGCTTCCGGCCCTCGGTCTGGCGGGCAAACACCATGCTCTACCTCTCCCTGACGGCCCTCTGCCTCTTCTCCGTGGCCGTCCAGGTCTTTTTCCCCTACCTGATGATCTATATGCAGAGCTTTTTACAGCTGAGCAGCTATCCCATCGTCCTGGGCGTCGTGCTGATCATCGCTTCGGCGGTCAGCGTCCTTGCCGGGCGGTTCATCGACCGGGTCGGCAAGCTGCGCTTCGTCCTGCCTGCAGGACTGCTGATGTTCCTCGGCCTTGCCGCCATGTTCTTCGCCCGGGGCGCTGTCGCCGTCATCGCGGCAGGAGCCGTCATGATGTCCGGCTATCTGCTGGTGCAGTCGGCCCTGTCCGCCGCCGTCCGCGACTGCACGCCGCCGGAACAGGCTGGACAGTTCCAGGGCATCCGCATGGTCTTTGCCGTGCTGATCCCCATGTGTACCGGCCCCTACATCGGTTCCTTTGTCATCGCCCGCACCGGCTCCGGTGCAACCTACGAGGATCTCGGCGCCGTCAAACAGATACCCACCCCCTGGATCTTTCTGGCGGCAGCCGCCGTGCTGCTGCTGGTGCTGATCCCGGTTCACGCCATGAAACGGAGAGAATGCCATGCTGACAACTGAGTGGGGCCAGGCCCTGGACCCAAATCACATTCTGCCCGAATATCCGCGTCCGCAAATGGCGCGGGAACAGTTCACGAACCTCAACGGCCCCTGGGACTATGCCATCACCGGCAGCGATGACTGCCCGGAGCACTGGGACGGCACGATTCTCGTGCCCTTTTCCCCGGAAGCGCCCCTCTCCGGCGTCAGCCGGGATGTCGGCCCTGAAGACCGGCTCTGGTATCGCCGCACACTGGATGAAGCACCCAGGGCGGGACAGCGGCTGCTGCTCCACTTCGGCGCCGTCGACCAGATGGCCACCGTCTTCCTCAACGGGCAGGAGCTTGGCTCCCACATCGGCGGCTATACGCCCTTCTCCTTCGATCTGACGCCCTTCCTCCGCGAGGCGGAAAACATCCTGACCGTTCGCGTCCGCGACCGCTCCGACACCTGTGAGCTGTCCCGGGGCAAGCAAAAGACGAAGCGAGGCGGCATCTGGTACACCCGTCAGAGCGGCATCTGGCAAACAGTCTGGACCGAGTGGGTACCGGAGATCTACATCTCCGCCCTGAAGATTGTCCTGGACTATGATGCTTCCCAGGTCGTGCTGACGGTCTGCTCGGCGCAGAGCACCATCTGCTATGTCCACTTCGACGGCGGTACCTACGGCTGCCGCACCAACACGCCGCTGCACCTTTCTCTGCCCCAGTTCACCCCCTGGTCGCCGGAAAACCCGAAGCTCTACGATTTCACCGTCACGCTTGGCGAAGACACAGTATCGAGCTACTTCGCCATGCGCAAGGTGGAAATGAAACCCGACAGTCAGGGTATTCCCCGGCTGTTCCTCAACGGCAGGCCCTATTTCCAGACCGGCGTCCTCGACCAGGGCTACTGGCCCGACGGTCTCTACACCGCTCCCTCCGACGAGGCTCTGATCTGCGACATCGAAACGATGAAGTCCCTGGGCTTCAATCTGCTGCGCAAGCACATCAAGGTGGAGCCGCTGCGGTTCTACTACCACTGTGACCGCTTTGGTATGCTGGTCTGGCAGGATATGCCCAGCGGCGGCGGCAAGTACCGACCCCTGACTATCTCCGCTCCTCTCATCACAGGCCGTCACCGGGACGACCACAACTACCGTGTCTTTGCCCGCCGGGACGAACGGGCGCGGAAACACTACCGGATGGAGCTGCGGGAGATCGTCGAGCACCTGGGCAACAGCCCCTCCATCATCCTCTGGGTGCCCTTCAATGAGGGCTGGGGCCAGTTCGAGGCCCGGGAGATCACGGAACTGCTGCGGCAGCTGGACCCGACCAGGCTGATCGACCACGCCAGCGGCTGGCACGACCAGGGCGTCTCTGACGTCAAAAGTCTCCACGTCTATTTTAAGCCCTACAGGTTCCGGCCTGACGACAAAGGCAGCAGGGCCGTGGTGCTCTCGGAGTTCGGCGGCTACACCCTCGTCCTCCCGGGCCACTGCTGGAACAAAAAGGCCTTCGGCTATAAAAAGCTCTCCGACCCAGAGGCTCTGCTGGCCGCCTTTGAGACGCTGTATGAGGAACAGATCCGTCCGGCGGTCTCCCAGGGGCTGTGTGCAGCCGTCTACACCCAGCTCTCCGATGTGGAGGACGAGTGCAACGGTCTCATGACCTATGATCGGAGGATTGTCAAGCTGCCCGCCGAGGCTTTGCGGGCCATTAACGACCGGCTCCGGGCCGAATTGGAACCCTGACGCAAAAAGCTGCATCGCAAGAAGCGATGCAGCTCTTTCTTACTTCAGACGAAAGATGGCATAGCTGCCCTCGTTCAGGACAACATTGCCGCCGACCAGCTC
>CAMGPO010000240.1 GCA_946060825.1 uncultured Clostridia bacterium
CGCCCACCCTGACCTTTGCGGATCTGGCGCCCATGACCATCAACGAGATTGCCCTGATCGCCGCTTCCAAAAATGTGTCCAGCGAGGCCGTGACCCAGAGCGGCGACGCCAGCGACAAGGCCTATCTCACCCGGACGGATGCGCTGGATGTGGTCTACGGCCATGCCGGTGTGACTGCGAAAGAGGTCATCCGGGTGGACGTAGAGTTTGACAGCGAGCACGGCGTTATGATCTACGAGGTGGAGTTTGAGACCGCCGGCCGGGAAGGCGAATATGAGATCGACGCTTCTACCGGTGAGATTCTGAAGTCGGAGCTGAAGGACCGGAGCAGCGCCGGGAAGGACGCCTCCTACGTCGGCGAAGCCGCCGCAAGGGAAGCTGCGCTCGCCCATGCCGGCGTTGCGGCGGCGGAGGTCTTGGAGATCGAGGTGGAGCTGGACAGCGACGATCATGGGATGATCTATGAGGTGCAGTTCCGGACCGGCGCCAGGGAATATGAATACAAAATCGATGCCGTTACAGGCGCCGTCCTGGCCTGTGAGACAAAAGACCGGAAGAATGCCTCCGGAGAGAGCAGCCAGCCCGGTACCTCCACCGGTGACAGCGGCAGCACGGGCGAATCCGGCACCTCTGCCGGCGGCGCGGGCGAGTCCGGGAACTCCACAGGCGGCAGCTATATTGACGAGTCCGCCGCGAAGAAGGTCGCCCTGGCTCACGCCGGTGTGGCGGAAAGCAGCACGTCCTATGTGAAGTGCTATCTGGAATACGAGAACGGAACGCCTGCCTGCTACTGCGTGGAGTTTAAGGTGGATAAGACCGAATACGAGTATGAGATTGACCTGTACTCCGGCGCTGTTCTGGACTATGACGCGGAAAGCCATGACGCGCCCGGCGGCGAAACCAGCAAGCCCGCATCCTCAGAAAGCGCCTCCTATATTGGGGAAAGCGCGGCCCTTTCCGCAGCACTGCAGCACGCCGGTGTGGCGGAATCCAGCCTGACGAAGCAGCGCGTGGAGCTTGACCGGGACGGCAGCACCATGGTCTATGAGGTGGAATTTGAAACGCAAAGCGTGGAATACGAATATAAAATTGACGCCGTCAGCGGCGAAGTCCTGAAAGCCCAGCAGCATTGACCCGTGTTGTGCCGCGCTATGTCAAGAACATGCTGTCCGCCGAGATCTTTTTCGTCGGAATTTCCGACCGAAGCTTCTGTTTTGACGAGTATCTCTACTACAATGAAATCGGGAATGACGCGGCGGCGCTGCTTTTTCAGGAATTTCAGGCGAGTCTGGAACTGTGACTGCGGCGGATTCGTCCCGACAAAAAGCCCCGCGCCGTGTAATACGGCGCGGGGCTGTGAGGAGAACGCATTTTTCCATTGACGATCGACCGGCTTCCGACGGCACAAAGGGAAGAATGGCTGCTTTTGTTGATTTTTGCGTGGAACCAGCGGAACAGAAAAACGAAAAAAACACCGATTCAAGGTAGAATCGGTGCTTTTTTGGTGGAGATAAGCGGGATCGAACCGCTGACCTCTTGAATGCCATTCAAGCGCTCTCCCAGCTGAGCTATACCCCCAAGGCGTGATTAAGTATAACAGATAAACTCGGAAAATGCAAGTCCCTTTTTCAAAAAATTTTCACGTTTTCTTTTTGCCAAAGCCGTGATAGAATAGACATATCCTACAAACCGAAAGGGGCTCAAGCGTATGAACGTGTTACTGCGCGGCGGCAGCGTCGTCTCCGGCAGCGGGGCCGTCCGGGCCGACCTCTGGATCCGGGACGAGACCATTCACGCCGTCGGCCTGGATCTCGACTGCCCGGATGCCGAGACCGTCGACGTCTCCGGCAAGCTGCTCTTCCCGGGCTTCATCGACGCCCACACCCATTTTGACCTCGACGTGTGCAACACCACCACCGCCGACGACTTTTACACCGGCGGCCGCTCGGCCCTTCGCGGCGGCACCACCACGGTCATCGACTTTGCCTGTCCCAACAAGGGCGAGAGCCTTCAGTACGGCCTCGAGCTCTGGCATAAAAAGGCCGACGGCCGCTGCGGCTGCGACTACGGTTTCCACATGACCATCGACGACTGGAACGAGAGCATCCGTGCCGAGCTGCCTGCCATGTTTGAGGCCGGCATTTCTTCCTTTAAGATGTACATGACCTATCCCGCCATGATGATCGGCGACGGACCGATGTTCGAGGCCCTGCGAGAGCTGAAACGCCTTGGCGGCATTGCCGGCGTCCACTGTGAAAACAGCGGCGTCATCGACGCCCTGATCGCGGAGAAGAAGGCTGCCGGCGCCCTGGGTCCTGCGTCCCACCCGGAGAGCCGTCCGGCCGTTCTGGAGGCGGAGGCCATCTCCCGGCTGCTGAAGATGGCTGCCCTGGCCGATACGCCGGTGGTCATTGTCCATCTGTCCTCCGAGGCGGGCCTGCGGGAGGTTGAGGCCGCCCGGGCCAGGGGTCAGACCGTCTACGTCGAGACCTGTCCCCAGTATCTCTACCTAGATGACAGCCTCTACAGCCTGCCCGATTTTGAAGGCGGCCGCTACGTCTGCGCGCCGCCCCTGCGGAAGAAGTCTGACCAGGAGGCCCTCTGGCAGGCCCTGGCCAGCGGCGGCGTTCAGACCGTCTCCACCGACCACTGCAGCTTCACCCTGGCCCAGAAGGACGCGGGCCGCGGCGACTTCACGAAGATTCCCGGCGGCCTGCCCGGCGTCGAGACCCGGGGCCTGCTGCTCTACCGGGGCGTGGCCGGCGGCCGCATCGGCCTGGGGCAGATGTGCCGCGTCCTCGCGGAGAATCCGGCCCGGCTCTATGGCCTCTATCCCCGCAAGGGCGTCCTCGCCCCCGGCAGCGACGCCGACATCGTTGTCTATGACCCGGCGGCGGACTCCGTCATCACGGCGGCGGATCAGGCGGCCAACGTGGACTACGCCCCCTTCGAGGGCTTCCGGACCAGCGGCAGCATCGCCTCGGTCTGGCTCCGGGGCCGGAAGGTTGTGGATCACGGCGCGATTCTGGCCGACCGGGGCGGCATTTACATCCCCCGGGGGAGGAGCAGCCTGTGAAAAAATCGATTCGCTGGGTGCTGATTGCCGTCTGCGCCGTGG
>CAMGPO010000241.1 GCA_946060825.1 uncultured Clostridia bacterium
CCTTCATGATGGGCTCCAGGATGACCGGGTTCGCCTTGCGGCAGGCTTCCTTGAATGCCATGGAACCGGCAATCTTGAAGGCCATTTCAGAGGAGTCAACCTCGTGGAAGGAGCCGTCGTACAGGGTGACCTTCACGTCGACCACGTTGTAACCGGCCAAAACGCCGGCCTGCATGGCGCCCTGGATACCAGCGTCGACCGCCGGGATATACTCCTTGGGGATGGCGCCGCCGACCACGGCGTTGACGAACTCGTAACCCTTGCCGGACTCGTTGGGCTCCACACGGATCTTGACATGACCGTACTGGCCCTTGCCGCCGGACTGGCGGGCGTACTTGGTTTCCTGCTCCACAGACTTGCGGATGGTCTCCTTGTAAGCGACCTGGGGTGCGCCGACATTGGCTTCCACCTTGAACTCGCGGAGCAGACGGTCCACGATGATCTCCAGGTGAAGCTCGCCCATACCGGCGATGATGGTCTGGCCCGTCTCGTCATCGGTGTAGGTGCGGAAGGTGGGGTCCTCCTCGGCCAGCTTCATCAGGGCGATGCCCATCTTCTCCTGACCGGCTTTGGTCTTGGGCTCGATGGCAACGCGGATAACAGGCTCGGGGAACTCCATGGATTCGAGGATGATCGGGTGATCCATGTCGCAGAGGGTATCGCCAGTGGTGGTGTTCTTGAGCCCCACGGCGGCGGCGATATCACCGGAATAGACCATGTCGATGTCCTCTCTGTGGTTGGCGTGCATCTGCAGGATACGGCCCATACGCTCGCGGTTCCGCTTCGATGCGTTGAGCACCGTGGAGCCGGAGTTGAGGGTACCGGAATAGACGCGGAAGAAGCACAGCTTACCAACATAGGGGTCGGTGGCGATCTTGAAAGCCAAGGCGGAGAAGGGGGCGCTGTCGTCGGAGGGACGTTGGTCCTCTTCGCCGGTGTCCGGGTTCACACCCGCGATGGGCGGGATGTCCACGGGAGACGGCATATAATCCACGATGGCGTCAAGGAGCTCCTGAACGCCCTTGTTCTTATAAGAGGTGCCGCAGGTCACGGGGACCAGACGGACGCCGATGGTGCCCTTGCGCAGGGCACGCTTGATCATCTCTTCGGGGATTTCCTCACCCTCGAGATACAGCATCATGAGTTCCTCGTCCTCTTCGGAGGCCGCGTCCAGGAGTTTCTCGCGATACTCGTTGGCCAGGTCCACCATGTCGGCGGGGATCTCTTCCTCACGCATATCCTTGCCAAGATCATCATAGAAGACAAAGGCCTTCATCTTGATCAGGTCCACGACGCCTCTGAAGCTGGCTTCTGCGCCGATGGGCAGCTGGACGGGCACGGCGTTGCACTTGAGGCGGTCGTGCATCATGTGCAGGACATTGAAGAAGTCCGCGCCCATGATGTCCATTTTGTTGACATAGACCATGCGGGGGACATTGTACTTGTCCGCCTGACGCCAGACAGTTTCTGTCTGAGGCTCGACGCCGCCCTTTGCGCAAAGGACCGTGACAGAGCCGTCCAACACACGCAGAGACCGCTCCACTTCGACCGTGAAGTCCACGTGTCCCGGCGTGTCGATGATATTGATGCGGTTGCCCTTCCAGAAACAGGTGGTAGCGGCGGAGGTGATGGTGATACCACGCTCCTGCTCCTGCGCCATCCAGTCCATGGTAGCGGTACCGTCATGGGTCTCACCGATCTTATAGTTGACGCCGGTGTAGAACAGAATACGTTCTGTAGTGGTCGTCTTGCCAGCATCGATATGAGCCATGATGCCAATATTGCGGGTGTTTTCAAGGGAATATTGTCTGGGCATGCTTTTGCTCCTTTATCTTTACCAGCGGAAATGGGAGAATGCCTTGTTGGCCTCGGCCATCTTATGGGTATCCTCGCGCTTCTTCACGGCCGCGCCGGTGTTGTTGAACGCGTCCATCAGTTCGCCAGCCAGACGTTCTCTCATGGTCTTCTCGCTGCGGGCGCGGCTGTAGTTGGTCAGCCAGCGCAGGCCGAGGGTCTGACGCCGCTCGGGCCGCACCTCGATGGGGACCTGATAGTTGGCGCCGCCGACACGGCGGGTCTTGACCTCCACGGACGGCATGATATTCTCCATAGCCGTGGTGAAGACTTCCAGACCGGACTTGCCGGTCTTCTCTTCTACGATTTCAAAGGCACCGTAGACGATCTTCTGAGCGACACCCTTCTTGCCATCCAGCATGATGCTGTTGACCAGCTTGGTCACCAGAACAGAATTGTAGATCGGATCCGGCAATACTTCTCTTTTGGGAACATTACCTCTTCTGGGCACTTCGCTTCCCTCCTTCATACATAAAATGATTTCATAGGTACTTCGAAAGTGTAGTCTTTCGTTGGTGCCTGGCCAAGAGGTTTATCTATATAAAACCACTCAGCAAGGCGCTGCCTTGCGATAAGGCAAAAGTTGCTAGGAAAGTTTGGCGTTGAAGAATTACTTCTTCTTACCGGCCTTGGGTCTCTTCGCACCGTACTTGGAGCGAGCCTGCATACGGCCCTGGACGCCCTGGGTATCGAGGGTACCACGGATGATGTGGTAACGGACACCGGGAAGGTCCTTGACACGGCCGCCGCGGATCAGCACCACGGAGTGCTCCTGCAGGTTGTGGCCGACACCGGGGATATACGCGGAAACCTCGTAGCCGTTGGTGAGACGCACACGGGCGATCTTACGCAGAGCGGAGTTGGGCTTCTTGGGGGTGGTGGTACGGACAGCGGTGCAGACGCCTCTCTTCTGGGGAGAAGACAGATCGGTGGCACGGTTCTTCAGGGTGTTCATACCCTTCTGCAGAGCGGGAGCGGTGGACTTGTAGGTGACCTGCTCTCTACCCTTACGGACCAGCTGGTTAAAAGTAGGCATGTTGTTCCTCCTTTCTCGTTTGTTCGCTGCATGACAGCATTTATTTTATCCCGAAATATCAAAGATATTCCGTTGGGACCAAAATTAAGTCTCGGCGCAGGCCAGAAGCCCTGCCGCGGCCGCGCCCACGGAGATCCCGCAGGCTTTGCCAAGCTCGGCCATGGTCGGCACCATGACCAGTTCCACGCCCTTCCTGGCGCATTCCTCCGCCAGGGGATCGGTCA
>CAMGPO010000242.1 GCA_946060825.1 uncultured Clostridia bacterium
CCCGCACCTGAAGCTGGGCTGAACAGGAAAAACCGGGATCCATATGGAACCCGGTTTTTCTGTGGCGTCAGGACAGATTGGTACAGTTGACACTCAGCCAGCCATAGCCTGCGTTCAGGCCGATCGTATAATCCCCATCGGCACTGCCGTCGCTCAGGGTGTATTCTCCGGCGTAGGTCACCCGGTTCACCTCGTAATTTGCCGGGCTTTCCACCATCATCTCTTCTTCCGGGGCCGCCTCTTCCGCCTCGCCCTGCGCCGGCTCCATCCCAACGGGGTCCAGATAGCCGGTGACAGGGCTGAGTCCGTTGGCGTCACAGAGCGTCCAGAGCGCTGCCGTGCACCAGGCCGCGTAGTCCGCGCTCATCATCTTGCCGAATTCATCCTCGCCGGAATAGGAAAGGCCCAGCAGCATTCCCGTCTCATCGTCGAGGTACAGGTGCAGCACTGCGCCCAGCTCGTCCTCATAGATCACCTGCCAGAGGAGGAACGCTTTCTCACCCTGGGACGCCAGATAGGCCACCTGCTGGACCTGGGCTGCCGTGGAGGTCTGCAGCATATCGACGCCATAGCTGCCCTGCAGGATGTCCAGCACCCGCCAGGAGGCCGAGGACAGCGTCTTCGACGTCTGATAGCGGCCCACGCCGACAGCCAGCAGGCTCGTCTCCGGGTCGCCGAACAGGCAAACCTTCTCCAGCACGCTGAGTCCTGAGTCCACGGAGAGATCCACTTGCAGGATGCCAGCGGCCTCGGTCTCACCTGCCAGACGGTCCTGCTGCTGCGACACCAGCCAGGGCATCATCAGCCCCACCAGCAGAGCGGAGAGAAGCAGCAGCACCGTTCCAAAGCGTCTCATCGCAGTCTCCTTTCTCTCCTAGCGGCTGCCGTTGATCCGGAACCAGCCGTCCCCGTATGCAATCACCGGCGTGCAGACCCGGCCTTCCTCGTCCATGAGGGTGAAAAAGGCGTCGTCGCCCGCATAGTCCGCCAGCTTGCCCGGTTCGATCCCGGCAAGGCCGGAGGAAGTCCGATACTCCACCCAGGCAGCGTAGTCCTCCGACAGCACTGGCTCCAGGCCCAGGTTCATGGCCATGGTGACGGCGCTGACAAAGGCCCAGGAGGCCATATCCTGAGAGTTGCTGCCGTTGACATAGTGGAGGCCCAGGGGCAGGCCGGTCTCATCGTCGATGTAGAGGTAGAGCTGGGTGCCCGCCTCGTCGTCAAAAAAGACCTCCCAGAGCAGAAAGGCCTTGTCGTCTCGGGAGATCAGCAGGGCCGTCTGGGACTCCTGCCGGGCCGTCGCGCTCTCAATGATGTCCACCCCATTGCTCAGGACGGCGTCCAGCACGTCCCAGCAGCGGAAGGAGAGACTGAGAATCGTCTGATGCCAGGCCACGCCCACGTTGTCGATGCTGCTCTCCTCATCGGCAAAGAGATTGATCTTTTCCGACAAAGCCAGACCCGACGAATCGGCCAGGTCGACCTGCTGGATGCCGACGGCCTCGTCCCGGACGAGCCAGCGATCCTGAACGTGTACCCAGAGCAACGGCACCAGCAGGCCGAAGGCCACGGCGCAGAGGCTCAGCAGCAGGGCCTTCCACTGTTTTTTCATTGGACAGCCCCTCCCCGCAGCTCCACGGTGACACAGGTGCCCACGCCCTCCCGGCTGGAAAAGCGGATGTCGCCGTGGTGCAGCTCGACGATGCGGCTGCACAGAGCCAGGCCTAGGCCCGCGCCGCCCTGGGCGCGGGACCGGGATTTATCCACACGGTAGAAGGCCTCGGTGACACGGTTCAGGGCCTCCTCCGGCATCCCGCGGCCGTTGTCAACCACCTGGATCCGGCAGCCGTCCGGGATCATCTCACACTGGATCATGATCTGGCCGCCCTTGTCCATGGCCTTGCGGGCGTTATCCATCAGGTTGAACAGCAGGGATTTGAAGAGATCCGGCTCCAGCATACAGCTCCCCTTCTGGCAGCGGCAGGTCAGAGAGATATTCTGCTTTTTCAGAACGGGGTAAAACTCCCGGGCGGTGCTCTCGATCAGGGCCTTGGGGCAGCAGGGCTGAAGTGCCATGTCCTCTTTTTTCAGCACCAGAAGATCCAGCAGCTTGAGGCTCAGGCTTTCCAGCCGTTTCCCCTCGGAAAATACGTAGTTGGCGGCGTCCCGGCGGTCGGTCTCTGACAGTTCCTGACTGCGCAGCAGATCGGCGTAGCCGATGATGGAGGTCATGGGCGTCTTGAGCTCGTGGGCAAAGCTGCCCATAAACTCCTCCTGGCGCTCCATGGTCAGACGCATTTCCTCCATGTTCTGCTCCAGCTTGTCTGCCATGACGTTGAACTCCGCCGAGAGCCGTCCGACCTCGTCCTGAGAGGTGACGGGCACGCGGCTGGACAGATTGCCGCCTGCCAGCTCCCGGGAAACACGGGTCAGGGTGCGGAGGGGGCGGGTCAGCCAGGTGCTGAGCAGCCAGCTCAGGGCCGCGCCCACGGCCACGACGGCCAGGAAGGTCCAGCGGTAGATGCGGAGCTGGCTGTCCCGCTGGGTATAGATCGCCGAGATGTCAAAGGCGGCCTTGAGCTGCAGGTCCGTCAGGCCGGAGCCGACGGCGCAGGAGACCAGAATCTGCTGATCCTGCACCTGGAGCACATCGCCTTCCACGATGCCGAGTCCGTCGGCACCGGAGCCGCTGCGATAGATGACTGAGCCGTTGGACAGCACCTGCAGGCCGCTCCACTGGGTGTTGCCAACACTGTCAAGGCGGCGCAGCGTGTCGCTGATGCTGCTGTAGCTGTCGAGAATGGACATGGTGTTGAGCAGCATCTGGCAGGAACGGCGGGCCGAGGACTTCTCCTTTTCCAGAGAGGCGTGAAAGGAGGAGGAAATCAGCAGACTGCCGCCGATGCCATAGGCCAGAGCCAGCAGCCAGACCATGCACACAGCCATTTTGGTGCGAAATTTCATGGATACAACTCCTTTTTCTCCCATTGGGACGCCGGCAATCATCATGAATCCCTCCGGCATTTGCGGCGGGACACACAGGTCCCGCCCTACCGGAGCGAAATGGAAAAACGCCGCGATGTCATTCTGAGCGAAGC
>CAMGPO010000243.1 GCA_946060825.1 uncultured Clostridia bacterium
CTTGACAAGCTCGAAGGACTCAAGAACGGGCTTGATGAGATGACCGTCAAGCAGTTCAACGCGATCAAGCTGGAAAAGAAGCGGCAGCTTTGCGCGGTGATTGAAGAACATGAGGGCGTGAAGCTGGACCCGAGCTTTGTGTTTGACGTGCAGGTCAAGCGGCTTCACGAGTATAAGCGGCAGCTGATGAACGCGCTTTCCATCATGGACCTTTACTTCGGCATCAAGGACGGCACGATTTCCGACTTTACGCCGACGGCGTTTATCTTCGGCGCGAAGGCGGCGCCCGGCTATGTGCGCGCAAAGGCGATCATCCGGTATATCAACCGCGTGGCGGAGCTTGTGAACAACGACCCGGCGGTCGCAGACAAGATGAAGGTTGTGTTCGTGCAGAACTACAACTGCTCGTACGCTGAGCATATCATCCCCGCGGCGGATATCTCCGAGCAGATTTCGCCTGCCGGCACGGAAGCCTCCGGCACCGGCAACATGAAGCTGATGCTCAACGGCGCCGTGACCCTCGGCACCATGGACGGCGCCAACGTCGAGATCATGGCCGAGGCCGGCAAGGAGAACAACTTCCCCTTCGGCGCTTCCGTTGAGGAGATCAACCGCGTCAAGAACACCTACTGGGCCAGAGATATCTACAACAGCAACCCGCGGGTCCGCCGCGTGGTGGACACCCTGGTGGACGGCACGGTCCGTACCGACGACGAGCTCAAGGAGCTGCACACGGCCCTGCTGGACGGCACCAACTGGCATCGTCCGGACCACTACTTCCTGCTGCTGGACTTCCAGAGCTATGTGGACACCAAGCTCAAGGCCATCTACGCCACCAAGGACCGCGAGACCTTCGGCCGGATGTGCCTGATGAACGTCGCCTCCGCCGGCAAGTTCTCCTCCGACCGCACCATCCGCCAGTACGCCACCGAGATCTGGCACGTGTAAGCGCATAAGAAAACCGGGTCGGGAACCAGATGGTTCCCGGCCCGGTATTTTGCTGTGGCGACCCAAACGTTTCAGCCCGGAGCAATGTTTCGATGTCATTCTGAGGAGCGTCAGCGACGAAGAATCTTTTCGGGAAGTGATTGCAGAAGATTCTTTGCTTCGCTCACACCCGCCCGCAGGCGCTTACGAGGCCAACCGAAACATTCAAGATTCTTCGTCGTTTCACTCCTCAGAATGACAGGAATTTTTCGGCTCTTAGGCCGAGTGGAATGACAGAAAAGCGGTGTGCGAACCGGGAGGTTTTGGGCGGACAGAGTCGTCCGCCCCTACGGCGTCGGTTCACGGGCAGTATCGCAGGTTTTTGGCCAAAGGCCAAAAACCATGCCCGCAGCCCGGAACCTCCTTCTCCCCACGCGGCAGGCCGCGTGGGGTCCCCGGCGCTGCTGTTTTCCTGTCATTCTGAGCGAAGCGAAGAATCTTCCCGCAGCCGGCTTCCAAAAGATTCTTCGTCGCGATCGCTCCTCAGAATGACAGGGGAGGTGGGTGCGAATCGGAAGGTTTTACGGCGGGACCTGCGTGTCCCGCCGTCCGTCCCGGTTTGCGCATCGGAAGGTTTTGGGCGGACAAAGGCGTCCGCCCCTACAGAATGGATGGGACGTTTTCCGGCTTAATCGCCGCAGGCGATGTGCAGGAGCATCTCGACGCAGCGCTCCATGTCCTCCACGGGGATGAACTCGAAGCGGCCGTGGTAGTTCTCGCCGCCGGTGCAGAGGTTGGGACAGGGGAGGCCCATGTAGCTCAGCCGCGCGCCGTCGGTGCCGCCCCGGATGGGGACGGTCTTCGGCGTCATGCCGGCTTTCGCCATGGCCTGCTCCGCCCGGTGGATGATCTCCATGTGGGGCAGAATCTGTTCCTTCATGTTGTAGTAGCTGTCCCGGACCTCGGCCTCGAAGCGGCCCGCCCCGTATTTGGCGTTGAGCTGCTCCGCCGCGGCACAGAACAGGGCTTTCTTCTCCTCGAACTTCGCCCGGTTGTGGTCGCGGATGATATAGTGGAGCCGGGTCTCCTCCACGGTGCCGGTCATGTCGCAGAGGTGGAAGAAGCCCTCATAGCCCTCGGTGGTCTCGGGGGTCTCCGCGGCGGGCAGCAGGGCATGGAACTCCATGGCCATGGTGACGGCGTTCTTCATCTTGCCCTTGGCAGAGCCGGGATGGATGTTGGTGCCGTGGACGGTCAGGGAGGCGGAGGCGGCGTTGAAGTTCTCATACTCCAGCTCGCCCAGAGTGCCGCCGTCGGCGGTGTAGGCGAAGTCGCAGCCGAACTTCTCCACGTCGAATTTGTCCGCGCCCCGGCCGATCTCCTCGTCGGGGGTGAAGGCAATGTGAATTTCGCCGTGGGGACGGTCCGTGCGCAGCAGCGTCTCGGCCATGGTCATGATCTCCGCGATGCCGGCCTTGTCGTCGGCGCCCAGCAGGGTCGTGCCGTCGGTGACGATGAGATGCTTGCCGATGTGGCGGCTGAGAATGGGGTATTCTTCGGCGGAGAGGACGATCTGCTTTTCCTCGTTCAGCAGGATATCGCCGCCCGCATAGGCGACGACTGCTGGTTTGATGTTTTCGCCGGAGCAGTCGGGCGAGGTGTCCATGTGGGCGATGAAGCCGATGACGGGCCGGGGGTCGGGCCGGTTGGCGGGGATGACGGCGTAGACGTAGCCGTCGCCGTCCATGTGGGCGTCCTTTGCGCCCATGGCCGTCAGCTCGTCCACCAGCAGCGCGCCGAGGACGCGCTGGCCCTCGGTGGAGGGGCAGCGTTCGCTGTTCTCATCGGACGCGGTGGGGTAGGAGACATAGCGGAGAAAGCGGTTCAGCAATTCCATAGGGGGAACCTCCTGTTTTGTTCTGTTCTGACTACCATTATATGCGTTTTTCGCCAAACCGCAACGGCTCTTTTTGCGGTGATCGGAAACGCTGGCGGTGATCGGGAATCCCCCAGTCGGCGTCGGTTCGCGGGCAGCATCGCAGGTTTTCGGCCAGAGGCCAAAAACCATGCCCGCAGCCCGGAACCTCCTTTTCCCCGCGAAGCAGGCTTCGCGGGGTCCCCGGGTGTCCAGCCCCCTTTCCAGA
>CAMGPO010000244.1 GCA_946060825.1 uncultured Clostridia bacterium
TCTTCACCTTCGAGATCAAGGGCGGCCAGGAGGAGGCCCACAAGTTCATCGACAATCTGGAGATCTTCTCCCTGCTGGCCAACGTGGCCGACGTGAAGAGCCTGGTCATCCACCCGGCTACCACGACCCACTCCCAGCTCAACGAAGAGGAATTGCTGGATCAGGGCATCCGGCCCAACACCATCCGCCTCTCCATCGGCACGGAGCACGTCGACGACATCATCGAGGATCTGGAACAGGCCTTCGCAAAGGTGTAAACAGCCGTCCGGGAGCGCTTTGCGCTCCCGGACACCGGCTCAGAGATAGGGCCGCAGGCTGCCGGACAGCTTGTCCTCGATGCCGATGAGCCGCCGGGTGATGTCCCGGGACTGGACGTCGGCTTCGCCGAGGCGGTTGAGCTGCCGGGCCAGAGTTTTGGTGCCCATGTGGCAGCCGTCACTCATCAGGGCGGCCGCCGTGCTGTCCAGCGGACGGAGGGCCATCCGGAGATTGGTTTTCATCTGTGCCATGCCGCGGGTCACCGGTCCCGGCGTCCTGCCCTCCAGACCCTGACGCCGCAGGATGCTTGCCGCCTCCTGGCCCAGAGCCTCGTGGAGTGAGCGGCTTTCCTCAAGCCGCAGGCGTAGCTGGCTGTCGTGGACGCTGTCCATCACCGCGTCGATGGCCGACACCGCCATTGATGCGCCGTAGTGGCATTCATGCAAAAGACAGATCGAATCGTGTCCCATATCGGTGCCTCCTTTCTTTCCTCCTAGGATTCCCGGAATGGGCTGCGGTATACGAAACGCCGGATCTTTCGATCCGGCGTTTTTTTATTTGGTTTTGGGGATCCGTGCCTGGAGGGAAAAGACCGGCTCTTTGGTAATCTCCAACGTGCCGCCCAGAGGGAAGAGCATCCGGCGGATGGCAGTGATACCACCGGCGGGCGTCAGAGCGCCGGTCAGAGGCGCGCCGTTGTTCTCTGCCCGGCAGAGCCAGGCATCCTCCTGCTCTTCCAGCGTGATTGAGACCGAGGCGGCGTTGCCGTGAAGAACGGCATTGACGGCTGCCTCCCGGATCAGGAAGGAGCAGGCGGCGGCCGCTTCGGAATTCTCCGGCAGCGGGCCGACGGCGGCCACGGTGACACGCATCAGGCCCAGGGCGCTGACCGTCAGGTCAAGCTGCTGCCGTGCCGTCAGAGCCGGAGCGTGCTCCAGATCCCGCAGCAGTCCGGCGGTCAGCTCCGCCAGCCGCTTGTAGTCAAAGGTCTCGGCGGGCAGGGCGTAATGTTCGGTAAAGAAGCGGTTCAGGGCTGCCATCTTCTCCGTGATGGAGTCGAAGGTCTGACGGCCGCGGTTGACCCGTTCCTCCTCCTCCTGAAGCCGGGCGATGGTGTCCTCCACCTGCTGAAGCTGCAGGGCCGTGCGGCTCAGTTCCGCCCGGCGAACTGTGATCTGACGCTGGACGCCGTCGGACTCGGTGACGTTCAGGGCGACGATCTGAACGCAGTCGCGGCCGTCGAGAGAAAAGATTTCCCGGTGGAGGGTCCAGGTATTGCCGCCGGTGAAGCGGAAGAGGAAATTGCCGTCGACGGCGATTTTTGTGACAAATTCAGAGGACTCGCTGCGTTCCAGCGCTGACCAGAAGGCGTTGGCGTCGGTCAGCTCCTGATGGCAGAGGGAGGTGCTGAGGTCGCCCATGATCCGGTTGGCGAGCAGAATGGACCCATCCGGGCGGGCGAAGAGCAATCCGTCGTCGATGGAATCGACAGCCTCCTGGACCGAGGTGAGACTGAGCTGCTGCCGGAGCTGCCGACGGCAGCGGATCAGCCGCCAGAGGGCCTCTGCCAGCATCATGGCAAGGGCTGCCAGCAGAACATAGGGAAAGGCCGTGCCGAAGGCTGTCTCGAAAAAGGGGACGGTCAGCAGGGCAAAGAGGCCGGGCAGCAGCAGCGCCCACTCATGCTCGGTCAGGGAGAGGACGAGAGAGAGAATTGTGACCAGCAGCATGGCCCAGCGCAAGCCCAGGGTCATGGGCCGGTTGAAGGTCAGACCGGCGGCGGCCAGGGCCAGGAAGAGGCTCCAGAGCAGGAAGAAGCAGAGGCAGGCCGCGTCCCGGGCCAGATACAGCCCGCAGCGGACCAGACCGCTCTGCCGGAGGGTACCGGCGACCAGCATGGCGCTGATGGCCAGAGCGAGCAGAGAGACGGCAAAGCCGGCAAAAGCCAGGACGGTGGGAATGGACTCAAGCATGGCAGATCCCTCCTGTGGCGAATTCAAGGAAGACCGACACGTCTCCGTCCTCCTCGGTGATGCTGCCCTCGCCGCCCATGGCCTCTGCCAGGGAGAGAACGTGGGCGGCCCGGGCGGAGAACGACTCCAGGGTGGTCTCCGGAACGTTCAGCACCAGGCGGAGTCCGCTCTGCTCATTGCGGAGGCGGACTTCCAGCGTTGGGAGATCTCCGGCCAGAACATCCTCCAGAATCAGCTCATGGAGGTCATAGAGGGCCAGAATCACGTCGGCAGGGAAGGTGCCCTGGGCCACGTTGTAGACCCGGCAGCGGGTGCCGGCGGCAGTGGCGGCCTGGGCCGAGGCGTCCAGAGCCGTCAGAAGCTCCCGCACCGGAAGCTGGTCGGTACCCTTGGCCTCCTGCAGCAGGCGGCCGAGCTGGTGAACATAGGTGACCAGGACGTTGGCACGGGTCACCACGGTACGACGGAAGCCCGGTTCCGGTGAGGGGGCGGCGGCGCAGCGCAGCAGCAGGGAGGCCCGGTCGGTCTTTTCCTGAATTTTGACCTCCTGCTCGGCAAAGAAAGCGTTCTTTTTGGTCAGACGCTGGAGTTTCCCCTCCAGCTCGCTTTCCCGGGAGAGCAGGCTCCGGGTCTGTTCCAGCTCCCGGCTTACCGCCTCCAGTTCATCCTGAAGGGCGTGAAGATCCCGCAGATCCTTCTGCTCCAGAGCGTAGCCGCCCGGGATGACGGCGGCGGAGAGCTGGGTGTCCTTGTCAAGAATCTGCGAGACGCGGTAGCGGTTGTTGAGAATGGCAGCCTTGTGGCTGGCGGCGATGG
>CAMGPO010000245.1 GCA_946060825.1 uncultured Clostridia bacterium
CCCGAAAAAGGAGATGCCAAAATGGGTGCATTTGAGTGGAAACCGGCCTGGCCGAAGATCGTAAAACAGCAGGAGGAGACCCTGCGCTATGGGGAGTTCTCGCGGGTCATGGCTCTGGAACTGGGCCTGAAGATCCGGGAGCTGGCCGCGGAGCAGTACCACGGCGCCGCCGCCATCCGGATTCTGGAGGACGGCATGGTGGTCTTTTCCTTCAAGATGGCCGGTACCTCCGCCGAGAACGACTGGTGGATGGACCGAAAGCTGGCCGTCAGCCGCATGACCGGCGTCAGCTCCCTGCGGGCCTATGTCGAGTCCGAAGCGGGGCTGCGTCAGGCCGAATGGGCCGCCCGGCCGGACAATTTCGCCGCCTGCGGCGGCTGCTTCCCCGTGTTCCGACAGGATGGCAAGGCCCCCTGCTGCCACGTGCTGGTCTCGGGTCTGCGGCATCAGGAGGATCACCAGGTCATCGCCGACGCCATGGCCTGGCAGCTCGGGAAGGAGATCCCCAGTGTGACCCGCTGAGGGCTACCGGGCGCCGCTCTGCCGGTATTTTTTGCAGAAGGCCGCCGGCGACTCGCCAACCAGGGCCTTGAAAGCCCGGTAGAAATACTTTGGTGACTCGAAGCCCACCTGGTAGGCGATCTCGTTGACCGTGCAGGAGGTTCCCAGCAGCAGCCGCTTGGCCGTCTCGATGCGGAGGTTGTTGACGTAGGAGATAACCGTCATGCCCGTCTGCTGCTTGAACTGGCGGCAGAGATAGGATTTGCTGATGTGTTCCAGCTCTGCCAGATCGTCGAGGGTGATTTTCTCGGCGTAGTGGGCATGGATGTACTGGAGCACACAGGTCAGGAATTCCTCCCGGAACTGGCTCTCATTCTGATCCCGGAGGATCTTGGTGAGCAGCATCTTGATGCCGTATTCCAGCAGATACGGCTCCGGCTGCTCCCGTTTGGCCTCGTGGTAGAGGGCGAGAAAGAGCTGGCTCATGCTGTTCTGCCGGTCATGGAGCTGAACCGGGGCCTCCAGCTTCAGCTCCGGGATGTCCACCCAGAGGCAGATGACCTCCCGCAGCTTCTCTGCCGTGGCCTCCTCCTGATGCTCCCATCCGGCAGGATAGATCACAGTGTCAAAAAGAGAGATAGACATCTGTGTGCCGGAGACCTCCAGCTTGCCCTTGCCGTCCATAAAGTACATGAGTTCAATATAGGGGTGACTGTGGCGGCTGAAATTCCAGAGCGGGTCCGTCTCGTCGAACCGCTCGCAGAATCGCAGCTTCGGCTTGCTCTCATGGATCACCCGGTAATATTCGTCTAGTTTCAACAGGAAATCACCCAGCCCTTTCCATTCCTTTGTACCATATTTCAGAGACGCCGTCAAGGGACAGCGTTCGCGCAAATATGTCAAAATAATGCACTTTTGCGCTGATTCTGTGAGTGTCCAAAGAGCCGGGGCTGTGATATATTCAATGTAAAGGAGGAATTTTCCATGGAGATTACACGCATTGCCGCCCTGAAACAGTCCCCGCGAATCACCGCGCTGAAAAACGAAATGCTTGAGGAGTCCCGCTTCGCCACCATCGAGCAGGCCCGCATCGTCACCGAGAGCTATCAGGCCACTGAGGGCCAGCCCCGCTGCATCCAGCGGGCCAAGGCGCTGAAGGCCGCCCTGACCCAGATCACCATCCGCATCGAGCCGGACGAGCGCATCGTTGGCAATCGGACGCCCGGTGTCCGCGGCGGCGTTGTCTTCCCTGAGACCGGCGCCTCCTGGGTCGACCGTGAATTTGAGTCCCTGCCCACCCGTCCTCAGGACCGCTTCCAGGTTCACCCGGAGGACGTTCAGGAGTTCCGCGATGAGATCCTGCCCTACTGGAAGGGCCGCTCCCTTGAGGATCAGGTCCGCGCCGTCGTCGGCCCCCAGGTCGATGAGATTGCCAAGGTCGTCAAGATCAACCAGAAGGATCACTCTCAGGGCCACATCTGCCCCAACACGAAGAAGTGGCTGGCCCTCGGCCCCGCCGGCATCCGGATGCAGGCCCAGGCGCACATGGCCACTGCTGAGGGCAAGCAGCGGGACTTCTATGAGAGCGTCGTCATCTCCATGGAGGGCGCCAGCATCTTCATGCTCCGCTACGCCAAGCTGGCCGAGCAGCTCTACCATGAGACTGGCAAGGAAAACCTGCAGGAGGTCGCCCGCATCTGCAAGAAGCTGGCCCAGAACCCGCCGGAGACCTATCAGGAGGCCGTCCAGGCCACCTGGTTCCTCTACGTCATCCTGCAGATGGAGGGCAACGCCTCCTCCTTCTCCCCCGGCCGGATGGACCAGTACCTCTTCCCCTACTATGAGAACAGCCGCAAGGCCGGCATGACTCTCGAGGACGCCCTCGAGATCACCGAGTGCCTCTGGCTCAAGTTCAACCAGCTCGTCTACCTGCGCAACTCCAACAGCGCCAAATATTTCGCCGGCTTCCCCATCGGCTTCAACGTGGCCATCGGCGGCCAGAAGGCCGACGGCTCCGACGCCTCCAACGACCTGAGCTACCTCTTCCTGCAGGCCCAGGCCCATCTGCTGCTGCCCCAGCCCAACCTGTCCCTGCGGATCTACAAGAATTCGCCCCAGGAGCTGCTGGAAGCGGCCAGCCGGGTCATCGGCCTCGGCAGCGGCATGCCCCAGGTGTTCAACGACGAGGGCGTTATCCCGGCCCTTGAGGCCCACGGCGTCAGCCACGAGGATGCCATGAACT
This sequence comes from uncultured Clostridia bacterium, assembly GCA_946060825.1. Classification (GTDB taxonomy): domain Bacteria; phylum Bacillota; class Clostridia; order Oscillospirales; family Oscillospiraceae; genus RGIG3159. The sequence goes on from CAMGPO010000245.1 coordinate 2,744, forward strand.
ACGCCATCGTCGGCTGTGTCGAGCTGACCACCCACGGCAACGCCCTGGCCTGGAGCGACGCGGCCATGTTCAACCTGCTCAAGGCGCTGGAACTGACCCTGAATCATGGCGTCGACCTCCTGACCGGCAAACAGACCGGTCTCGACCTCGGCGATCTGACCACCTACAAGACCTTCGAGGAGCTGGAGGCGGCCTTCGCCCAACAGATCGACTACTTCTCTGACCGCATGGTCGAGTGCGTCACCGTCGTCGAAGGGATGCACGAGACGCCGCTGCCCACGCCCGTCCTCCCC
>CAMGPO010000246.1 GCA_946060825.1 uncultured Clostridia bacterium
GTTAAAGAGGAAAAACCAGAAGAGAAGGAGAAGGTAGAGGAACCAAAGAAGGAAGGGCCATCGATCAGGATCTGACCCTCCACCGGCTCAAAGAACCGGCAGGCCAGGTTGACCAGGGTGCTCTTGCCCGCCCCGGTCTCGCCGACGATGGCCACGGTCGTGCCCTGGGGGATGTGGAGAGAGAAGTGCTCGAGGACGTTCTCGCCGCCGTCGGGATAGCGGAAGGTCACGTCCCGGAACTCGATCTCGCCCCGCAGCGGCTCCCAGTTTTCGGTTTTGGGATGGAAGGCGTCGCCGTAGCGGGCCTCGACCTCCGGGGCGTCCTTGACCTGCGGCTCCTGATCCATGAGGCCGGTGATCCGCTCGATGGAGGCCTGCAGGGAGATGAACTCGGCGATGTTGGCCGCCGTCATCTGAATCGGCTCGAAGATGCCGACGGCGTAGGTCGTGAAGGCGGAGAGGGTTGCAAGATCCAGCAGGCCGCCCAGCGTCAGACTGCCGCCCCGCAGCAGCACGATGGCCACGGCCATGGTGCTGACAAAGAGCACCAGCGGGATGTAGACCGCGTTGAGCCGGGCCGCCCGGATGCCCGCGTCCTGCATGGAGGCCGTCAGCTTCTCAAATTCGGCGCTGGTCTGGTCCTCGGTGACGAGGGTCTTGGTGGTCCTCGCGCCGGTGATGCCCTCGTTGAAGGCCCCGGTGATGCGGGAGTTCAGCTTCCGCACCTTCCGGTTCCAGTGGAGAATGCGGTTCTGGAAGTAGCCCGTCAGGACGGCCATGACCGGCACGATCAGGATGACCACCAGCGCCAGCTTCCAGTTGAGCAGCAGCATGGCCCCAAACGTCCCGAAGACATAGAACATGGCCCAGAGGATGTCGGTGAAGTTCCAGGCGATCATCCCGGCGATGCGGTTGGTGTCGCTCATCACGCGGGTCAGGAGGTAGCCGACAGGGGTTACGTTGTAGAAGGAGAAGGACAGGGTCTGCAGGTGGTGGAAGAGGCTCTTCCGGAGGTCGCGGCCCAGGCACATCTCGACCTTCATCGAGTTGCGGCCAAAGGCCACCACCGAGAGAGCCTGCAGCACAATGACCAAAAAGTACCACAGTCCATAGGGCACAATGCCGGTCAGGGTCCCGGCCTCGATGAAATTGCGGATGGCATAGCGCTGGAACAGCGGCAGAATCACGTCCACCAGGGCGCAGACGCCGTTGAAGGCCAGCATCCCCGCGAAGTCCAGCCGGTAGGGCCGGAGGAAGGGGCCGAGCCGTTTCCAGATCTTCCAGTCAAAGGATTTCGTATAGTCCTGTTCGTCAAAGGCGGCCATTACGCCTCCCCTCCTTCCATGACCAGCAGCCGGTCGTCGCTGCGCATCTGAATGTCGTAGATATCCCTGTAGATGCCGGGCCGGGCGATCAGCTCCCCGTGGGTACCGAGACCGGCTACCCGTCCGCCGTCCAGCACCAGGATCCGGTCGGCCTGCATCAGCGTCGTGACCCGGTGGGAGATCAGAATGACCGTCGCCGTCTCGAGGGTCTCCCGCAGGGCGGCGCGGATCTTCGCGTCGGTCTCCGCGTCCACGGCGGAGAGGGAGTCGTCAAAGACCAGGACCGGGGCCTGCTGCATCAGCATCCGGGCGATGGCGACCCGCTGCTTCTGGCCGCCGGAGAGGGTCACGCCCCGTTCGCCGACCACGGTGTCGTAGCCCTCGGGGAAGGCCGTGACGGCCTCGTCCACGCAGGCGATGGCGGCGGCCCGCCGCATCTCCGCCTCCGGGGCGTCGGGCCGGGCGGCGCGGATGTTCTCCCCGATGGTCTGGGAGAAGAGGAAGGGCTCCTGCAGCACCAGGCCGATGCTGCGCCGCAGGTCCTCCCGGCGCAGCTTTCGGATGTCCACGCCGCCGATGGTGATGGTCCCCTGCCCTTCCGGCACGTCGTAGAGCCGGTCGAGCAGATGGACGAGGGTGCTCTTGCCGGAGCCGGTGCCGCCGAGGATAGCAAAGGTCTCCCCCTGATGGATGGTGAAGGACACGTCCTTCAGGACTTCCTGGCCCTCGTAGGCGAAGGTGACATGGTCAAAGACGATGTCGCCGCCGGGGAAGGGCAGGGCCTCCGGCCCGTCGTGCTCCTCTTCCGCGCGCAGGATATAGCCCACCCGGTCCATGGAGACGCCGGCCTTGCTCATGTCCGAGAGGACGCGGCCCAGGGAGCGCACCGGCCAGGACAGGGACTCGTTGTAGGTGACGAAGACGATGAAGTCGCCGAGGGTCATGCGGCCCTCCACGGCCTCCACGACGCCGGCCAGGACGATGACCATGACCTGCAGGCAGGTCAGCAGGGTGCCGGAGGCCCAGTAGACCGAGAGGACCTTGCCCAGCCGGATCCAGAGCTGGGAGAAGCGCTCGTTCTTTTCGTTGAACTTCTCCTCCTCGTACCGCTCCCGGCCGAAGGCCCGGACGACCCGCACGCCGGTCAGGTTTTCCTGGGCGCAGGTGGTCAGCTCGCCCTCGGCCTCGTCGGCGGCCTGGAACCGCCGGGAGATCTTCCCGTAGAACAGGCCCGAGGACAGGCCCACGATGGGCACAAAGAGGGACGCAATCAACGCCAGCCGGACGTTCATCGAGAACATGATGGCGAGGTAGAGGACGATCAGGAACACCGTCCGCACCACCTCGACGAGCTGATTGCAGACGAAGCTGCGGATGACGTCCACGTCGGAGGTACAGCGCTGGATGATGTCGCCGGTGGGGTTCTGCTTGTGCCAGGCGAAGGGCAGGCGCAGGATGTGGCGGTAGAGGTCGTCCCGGATGGCCTTGACATAAGATTCGGAGCCTTTGGCCAGCTCGATGCGCTGGCCGTAGCTGCTGAGACCCCGCAGGGCCGCCACGATCAGGACCGCCGCCGCGGCCAGCAGCAGGGCCTGGGACGGTGCGCTGCGCAGGCTCTCCCAGCCGGTCAGCTTCTGGACAAAGTCCGGCAGCGCCGCCGGCTCGTCGCCGAGGATGGAGTCCACGGTCTG
>CAMGPO010000247.1 GCA_946060825.1 uncultured Clostridia bacterium
ACAGTAGTACTAACATCTTTTAAGTAGTTGTAATCTTCAACTACTGAAACTTCCAGGATTCATCAAAAAAAGTCCAATTTTTGTGAAGCCTATCCAAGCGAAACGGTTCGCGTTTGTGCAGGGCATCCAAAAAATGGGCGTGCTCCGGCGCTTTGCATCCAGGATTGGAACGCAGCGGAAACCTGGCCCCGGAGGGGCGTGGAGACAGCTGCGGGAGCCATTCCGGAGATTGGCATAGACAACGTGAATGAGAAAGGTGATGTTGGAATGGGCGAAACAATTCTGAAGATGCACGGGATTCAGAAATACTTCCCCGGTGTGCACGCGCTGGATAACGCGCAGCTCGAGGTGCGGTCCGGCGAGGTCATGGCGCTGGTCGGCGAAAACGGCGCCGGCAAGTCCACGCTGATGAAGATTCTGACCGGTATCTACAGCAAGGACGGCGGTACCATCGAGTACTTCGGCGAGGAGATCGAACTCCATGGTCCGAAGGACGCGCAGGACAAAGGCATCTGCATCGTCCACCAGGAGCTGAACCTGATGCAGCACCTGACCGTTGCAGACAACATTTTCATCGGCCGCGAGCCCATGAAGGGGCCCTTCGTGGATCAGGCCGAGCAGAACCGGATGACCCGGGAGCTGATGGAGAGCCTCCACCTGACCATCGACCCCAAGACCGTCGTCCGCACCATGTCGGTCGCCAAGCAGCAGATGGTCGAGATCGCCAAGGCCCTCTCTTTCAACAACACCAAGCTGCTGATTCTGGACGAGCCTTCCGCCGTCCTGACCGACACCGAGATCGACGACCTGTTCCTTTTCATCGAACGGCTGAAGAAGACCGGCGTCGGCATCATCTACATCTCCCACCGGATGGACGAGCTGAAGCGGATCACCGACCGCATCACCGTCATGCGCGACGGCCAGTACGTCGAAACCCTGGAGACGGCCAAGACCGACATCCCCGAGGTCGTCCGGCTGATGGTCGGCCGCACCATTTATGAAGAACCCAAGACCCACTCCCTGTGTCCCCCGGATGCGCCGGTCATTCTCGAGGCTGAGCATCTGAATTCCGTCGATGTCAAGGATGTCTCCTTCTATCTGAAGAAGGGCGAGATCCTGGGCTTCTCCGGCCTGGTCGGCGCAGGTCGCACCGAGGCGATGCGCCTGCTCTGCGGCGCGGATCCCATGGACTCCGGCACCATCAGGATCAACGGCCAGGAGGTCAAAATCCACAGCCCCCAGGACGCCGTTCGCCACGGCATCGGCTATCTCTCCGAGGACCGCAAGCGCTTCGGCCTCTGCCTGGGTCTCTCCATCACCGACAACACGGTGCTGCCCAGCCTGGGACGGCTGTTCAAAGGTCCCTTCGTCAACGATGGTCAGGCCGATGAGCATTCCGAGGGCTACATTGAAAAGATCAAGACCAAGACGCCCAGTACCCGCGCCAGAGTTGGCAGCCTCTCCGGCGGCAACCAGCAGAAGGTGGTCATCTCCAAGTGGCTGCTGCGGGACTGCGACATCCTGATCTTCGACGAACCCACCCGCGGCATCGACGTCGGAGCCAAGAGCGAGATCTACAAGCTGATGACCGATCTGGCCGCAGAAGGAAAGTCCATCATTATGATCTCCTCCGATATGCCGGAGCTGCTTCGCCTGTCCGACCGCATCATGGTCATGTGTGAAGGCCGCGTCACCGGCGAGGTGGATATCGCGGACGCGACTCAGGAAAAGATCATGACATTTGCAACCAAGAGAGAAGTGGGGTAATGAATATGGAAAAACTCAATAACAAAAAACTTGATTTGCAAAAGCTGCTGGCGCCGGCTGCTCTGGTGATCCTGTACGTCTTCTTTGCAATCGTCGGCAACAACTTCTTCACCTGGGGTACGGTGGAGAACATCCTGCAGTCCGCTTATTACATCGGCTTCATGGCCTTCGGCGTCACCTTTATCATCATCACCGGCGGTATCGACCTGTCCCTCGGCACCGTCATGATGTGCTCCGCCCTGCTGGGCGCCTATACGTTCAACGTTCTGGGCTGGAGCATGATCGCCGCCGTCTTTGTCACCCTGATCGTGGCCATCGCCTTCGGCTTCCTGAACGGCATCCTGATCGCCAAGCTGAAGCTTCCCCCCTTCATCGCCACCCTGGGCACCCAGATGATCTCCATGGGCATCGGCTCCATCATCACCAAGGTTCAGGCCCAGACCTGGCCCCCCGCGAGCGCCGAGATCGGCGGCTGGTTCAAGCAGATCTTCGTCCGCACCAAGGTCTTTGGTTTCATTCCTGTCGGCGCCATCTGGCTGTTCGGCTTCTTCCTCATCGCTTCCCTGATCCTGCATAAGACCAAGTTCGGCCGTTATGTCTACGCCATCGGCTCCAACGAGGAGGCCGCCCGCCTGTCCGGCATCAACACCTCCAACTGGAAGGTCGCCGTCTACACCCTGTCCGGCTTCTTTGTCGGTATGGCCGGCCTGTTCTATGCGGCTGTCTACTCCACTATCACCCCCGGTACCGGCGCAGGCCAGGAAATGCATGGCATCACCGGCGTCATCGTCGGCGGCACCTCGATGTCCGGCGGCTCCGGCACCATGGTCGGTACCCTGATCGGCGTGTTCATCATGTCCGTTCTGAAAAACGGCCTGCCCGCCTGCGGCCTGCAGGCTCCCTGGCAGAACTTCTTCACCGGCGTTGTCGTTATCGGCGCCGTCCTGCTGGACATCCAGCGTACCAAGGCCGCCAACAAGGTCAAGAAGTCCTGATTGTATCCCAATTTCGTATAAGCGCGTGCCCTGTGCCCGCTTAGAATAAATTTACAGGAGGAACAAAAATGAAGAAACTCATCGCTCTGCTCCTGGCTCTCGTTATGGTTCTCTCTCTGGTGGCTTGCGCTGCCAAGCAGGAAGAGAAGCCCGCTGCTGAAGAGCCCGCTGCCGAAGAACCCGCCGCCGAAGAGCCCGCTGCTGAAGAGCCGGCTGCTGAGGAACCCGCCGCTGAAGAGCC
>CAMGPO010000248.1 GCA_946060825.1 uncultured Clostridia bacterium
TCCTCGGCGTTGGAGCAGGTGACAAAATCGGCGGCGGAAATACAGGCAGGCGTAGCGTTCGCCATCGCGATGCCGCAGCCGGCATAGGCCAGGAGGTCGGCGTCATTGTCCGCATCGCCGAAGGCGGCTGCCGCCTCCCGCGGCAAGCCGAGGCGATCCAGAACGAACCGGAGCCCGGTGTGCTTGCCTGCGTCCCGATGGGAGATCTCCAAAAGCTGCTGAACCGACGACGTGAGATAGATGTCAGCAACCTCCCGTTTCAAAAGTTGCCAGAGGCGGAGCTTGTCCGCCTCCGTGCGGACGACCAGATCAACACTGTCCAGCTCCCCGATGTGGGCGCGAAGGAACCCGACAATATCCTCTTCCAGATGGCGTGTCCGCTGGACATAGGAGACAGCGGCCGGCGTGGCGCCGAAGCGAACCGGATCCCGGACATAGTCCGCCGCTGCATAGGCGCAGCCCTCGACAAAGCCCTCATAGGAGATCGACTCGTCCCGAGTCAGCTCCAGAATCCGCTCCACCGATTGGGGCGTGAGCAGATAGCGGTGGAGGCAGCGGCCGCTGGGAACATGGTAGATCGCCGCTCCGTTGGAGGTGATGGCATATTCAATGCCGGGTACCGACAGAATATCCTCGGGCAGTGTGGCAAAGGCACGGCCGCTGGCGATCACCACATGGACGCCCCGGGCAATTACTTCCTCCAGGGCCTGCCGGTTCCCGGCGGACAGCCGCCCGGCGCTGTCCAGCGTCGTCCGATCCAGATCCAGGGCGATGCATTGGATGTTCATACCGCTTCCTCCTCCCCTATCGTTCCGGCCGCAGCTGGCCACGCCGGAGGGCTGTGTGCAGGGAAAAGCGCCGTTCTTCCCCGCTGTCAAACCGGATGGTTACAATATCGCCCTGCTTCGCCGTGATGACGCCTTCGCCGAACTGGCGGTGACAAATCCGGACGCTCTCCGCAAAGCGGTCTGGATCCACAGCAGGGCTCTGCGATGCAGCCGGCTTGGGCATTGGCTTTACCGGCTTTCCCGGCTTTCCCGCCGGCGGGAACAGAACGTCCGTAAAGGACGAGGAAAGACTGGTCCGCTGGAACCGGAAGATCTGCAGCTCCCGCTTTGCCCGGGTCATGCCGACATAGAATATTCTGCGCTCTTCTTCCAGCGCTTTTCGGTCTTCCTCGGAGAGATGCTCCGCCGCCGGCTGCTCCACATTGGGGAATACACCGTCCAGCACATCCATCAGGATCACGCGGTCATACTCCAATCCTTTGCTGGAATGGATGGTAGACAGGAGAAACGGACAGTCCGGTTCTCCCCGTTCCGTCCGCACGATGGATTCCAGCTCCTCCAGGCGGGCCAGCAGCCGTTGGATCGTCGGTTCTGGGCGGCCGATGGCCTCCAGAATCTCCGCCTTGCCTGCGTCCAGGCCCCGCTGATCCAGATACTCGCCGTAGCCCATAAATCGCACAATGCGGTAGACGGCCTTGTCCGGCGCTTCGTCCCGCATATGCTCCAAATGGGTCTGCAGTGCCTTGCACCGCACGGCTGTCCGCTGAGGAAGCTCTTCCGCAGTCTGCAGCGTTTCCAGAAGCGGCCGGTTGCCCGGCTGCTTTACGGCGCATTCCGCAGCTGCTTTGCTGATTCCGGCGTTCAGCTTGAAGTAGATCCGCAGGAAAACATCCCGGTTGGCTGGGTCCAGCGCAAAACGGAGAATGTCCGTGAGGTCCCGGATGACGCGGTGGGAAAAGAAGCTGCCGTCGAACTGCCGGCAGCGATACGGAATGCCCTCCCGTTCCAGCAGATCGATCACCGGCAGGGCGCTCTCATTGTTGCGGTAGAGTACCGCCGTCTCCGACTTGCAGTTTTTCGCAATATTCAGCAGGTAGCGGTACTGGGCCGTCCGGTCGAACACGGGCAGAGCCCGAACTGCCGGCCCTTCTCCCTGGGTGGAGATCATATGCTTGAGATGTCGGTCGCGGTTCTGCCGGATAAATCGGTCTGCAGCCTCCACAATCGGCCGTGCTGAGCGGTAATTCCGCTCCATCAACAGAATGCGTCCGCCGGGATAGTCCTGTCCAAAGCGCAGCAGCGCCTCAGGACAGGCAGCCCGAAAGCCATAGATGCTCTGATCCTCGTCTCCAACCAGGAACAGGCTCTCGCTGCCCTGCGCCAGCAAATGGAGAATCCGGTGCTGGATTCTGGAGGTATCCTGAGCTTCGTCCACACAGAGATGGCGATATTTCTGCCGGAAGGCCTCCAAAATCTCCGGATAATGGAGTAGGATCTGAAGGGCGTAGACCATCTGGTCATCGTAGTCCATCCAGCCCCGTTCTCGCAGCGCTGCGCAGTAGTCCCGGTAGACCGGGGAAAGGGGCACGTCGTCCACCGTGATCTTTTCCAGCGCTTTCTCGTCCAGCATTTGATTTTTCACGTAGGTAATTTTGGTTCTGAGCGCTCGGAGGGTGCTGTCCGAGACAAAACCCTGGGCATGGCGCCGGTAGCTCTCCCCCAGAATCGCCGCCAGCGCGCGCTCATCGGTGACAAGGCGGAAGGCCCGGCGACCGCAGACACGCTCATAATACCGGATAACCCGGGCCGAAACGCCGTTGATCGTCCGGAATTCCAACCGCTCCGCCAGCTCCCGTCCAAAGAGGGCCGCAAAACGGCGGCGCATATCCCCGGTAGCAGAGACCGTATAGGTCATCGTCAATATCGAAGCCGGATCCACGCCGCAGCAGAAAATCAGATAACCGAGCCGCGCCACCAGCACGGTAGTCTTGCCGCTGCCGGGCACCGCCAGCAGGAGCACCGGCCCCGTTGACGTTTGCACTGCCTCTGTCTGCTGATCGTCCAGCCTGACAGGTATGTCCCTGAAAAAATCTTGTTTATCCATTCTTCTCTCTCTAAATAAAGAAAAACCTCTCGAAAACTTGCATTTCGGGAGGTTTTGGAGCTGGTAATGTGACTCGAACACACGACCTGCTGATTACGAATCAGCTG
>CAMGPO010000249.1 GCA_946060825.1 uncultured Clostridia bacterium
GACGTGATGGCAAAAGACAATCTGCTGCTGGACAAAGCACTTTATTTTGCTGCCCGCATTGTAAAGCTGTGCCGGTATTTGCAGCAGGAAAAGCGCGAGACAATTATCTCGAAACAAATCGTGCGCAGCGGAACCTCCATTGGGGCCAATGCCAACGAGGCGATTTACGGCGTCAGTAAAGCGGATTTCATTTCCAAGCTGCAGATTTCGCTGAAAGAGACTGCGGAAACAGAGTATTGGCTGCGGCTATTGGTTTTATCGGAGTATCTGACAGAGGTAGAGGGAGAATCCCTGCTGCAGGATTGTCTGGAAATCAAGCGGATTCTGATTGCGACGCTCAAAACAGCGAAAATGTCGCAGGATGGAACAAACTAAGCTTTTGTCGCGGACTGTCTGCGTTCGCGGCGTTTTTTTACTTGATTGCAACGCGGAGGTACCACCATGCACAATTATTTTTACGTCTCCCCCTCGCCGGACGGCTGGCAGAATCTGGCCACGGACGAATGGCTCCTCGACCATCTGGGTGAGGACGACCTGATCCTCTATTCCTACATCAACCACAACGCCGTCATCATCGGCAAGAACCAGAACCCCTGGAAGGAGTGCAACCTCCCGGCCATGGAGCGGGACAATGTCCAGCTCGTCCGCCGCATCACCGGCGGCGGAGCTGTGTTCCATGACGCGGGGAACCTGAACTTCTCCTTTATCGCCGGCAACGGCCGCTACAGCACGGACAGGCAGTTCGGCATGATCCTCGAGGCTGTCCGGGCTCTGGGTATCCCCTGCGAGATGTCCGGCCGCAACGACCTGCTGGCCGACGGCCACAAGTTCTCCGGCAATGCTTTCTGTACCCGGGGTCACAACAGCCAGCACCCCGGCACGCTGCTGCTCCACGCCGATATGACGCGGCTTCAGAACTACCTCCAAGTGGACCCCCGGAAGCTGAAGGCCAAGGGTGTCGCCTCGGTGCGGAGCCGGGTTTGCAACCTCTCCGAGTTCCGGCCCGACCTGACGGTGCCGGTCATGCTGGACGCCCTGCGGGACGCCTTCCGCCAGACCTACGGCGAATTCATCGAGTGGCGGCCCACGGAGGAACAGCGGGCGGAGATCGCCCAGTATTACCTGCGCCACAGCTCCTGGGACTGGCGGCTCGGCCAGACGCCCCAGTTCGACCTGGAGCTGGACACCCGCTTCCCCTGGGGCGGCGTCCAGATGCTGCTGACGCTGAACGAGGGCCGTATCGCCGGCCTGCAGGTCTACTCCGACACCCTGGACACGGGCCTGCCGGAGCTGCTGCAGGGCTTGCTGGTGGGCGCGAAGTTCGGCTCCGCACCCATGGCCGAGGCCCTGCGGTTCTCGGACAACGAACAGGTGCGGGACATCGCCGCCTGGCTGCGGGACGAAAATCTGTAATACGGGAACGGTGTCATTCTGAGGCGCGGGGAGAAGAAGATTCTTCGCTTCGCTCAGAATGACAATGCATGGCAAACAATGCGCCGGAAGGTTTTAACCTTCCGGCGTTTTGATTTGGAACATCGCGTTCAAAAGGGAAAAATTAGCCGGGAAGGGCCGCATGAAGTTCCAGTAGCCCAGGCCCCGAAGGCCGTGCTCCTCCACCAGGCGGAACTTGGCCAGACTGCTGCGGGGGTCCTCAAACCAGACCTCATGGATGCGTCCTGTACTGTCGGTGTAACGGAACCAGGGCGTCTGGGCCGCCTCGTCAAACTGGATCTCCGCCCGGTAGCGGATGGCCAGGGCCACGGCTCCGGGATTGGAGAGACTCTGGGCCCGGGATTCCCCGGCCACGAAGGGCAGCGTCCAGTCGTAGGCGTAGTTGGGGAAGCCGAGGAAAATCTTCTCTGGCGGGAGCTCTGTCAGGGCGTAGTCCAGCACACGGCGGACGGCCTGAATCGGTGCGACGGCCATGGGCGGGCCGTAGGTGTAGCCCCATTCGTAGGTCATCAGCAAAACCGCGTCGGAATTTTCGCCGAGCAGGTGGTAGTTGTGGCCCTCGTAGAGCAGGCCCGGCTGAGATGCAGAGGTCTTGGGGGCCAATGCCACGAATAGCTCCATGCCCCGGGCATTCAGCGCTTTCCGCAGCTTCCCTGCGAACGCCGCATAGGCCTCCGCCAGGGCCGCCGGCAGGTATTCAAAGTCCAGGTCAGCCCCGCCGTAGCCCCGGGCCTCGATCTGCCGTACCACCAGCTCTGCCAGAACCGCCTGCCGGGCCGGATCGCCCAGAACATGGGCTGCCCGCTCACTGGAAAACGTGTCCGCCTCTGTCAGGGTCGAGAGGTGCAGGAGGGACGTGACGCCGTATTGCTTCGCCAGGGCAATCAGCCGTTGGTCGGTCAGGCTGACCAGGCCGCCGGAGGCGGAGACGCCGTAGGTGAAGGGCGTCAGGTAGGTGGCGTAGGGCAGGATGCCCCGCAGGACCGCCTCGTCCACATAGGGGTAGGCGTAGCCGTTGACCTCGACGGACCGGGATGGAACGTCCTCCCAGGCGAGGACCAGCACCTGTCCGGGGTACACCGCCGGCAGGCCGCCCAGGTTGGGATTGCAGCGCAGAATTTGCAGTATGGAGACGCCGCTTGTGGCGGCGATGGACGCCAGGGATTCGCCGGGCTGGACGGTGTGCAGGGTGGCGGGAAAGAGAATCAGCAGGCTCTGGCCCACGGCCAGCTCATAGGGCGGCGCAAGGCCGTTGATCCGGGCGATCAGGCCGGGGTCGAGGCCGTACTGCCGGCCGATGGAAAACAGGGTCTGGCCGGGGGCGACGGTGTGCAGCGTCATGGGGAGCGCTCCTTTCGGATGGATGTCGCTCCCATTCTATGCGGGGAGGATGCGGCACATTCCGCCCCGTTCCTCCATACCATGGGATGAAGGAGGGAATGTTATGGATCCCTATGACAAGGAAAAAACCCGCCAGATCTGGAAGCGGGTGCTGGGCGAGGAGGAGCCGGAGGACGGCTGCGCCATGGACTCGGAACGGCT